>DATEEB010000257.1:0-5946 GCA_035281345.1 Rhizomicrobium sp.
CGGCCCCGAAAGGCGCGGTAGGCGGCGGCGAAATCCCGCGTCCCGCCGGCGGAATAGATGAATTTGTGCAGCCGCTGCGCCGTGGCGGGGTCGAAGGGATTCTGGGCATCCTCAAAGGCCTTGAAGCCGTCGGCATCCAACACTTCGGACCATAGATAGGCATAATATCCCGCCGCATAGCCATCGCCGCCAAAGACATGGGTGAAATGCGACGCGCCATGGCGCGGCGCGATTTCCTCCGGCATGCCGATGCGCGCCAATGTTTGGCTTTGCGCCTGTTTGGGATCGCCGCCCGGCGTCGATTGTGTCCAATCGACGGTATGAAAATCCATATCGATCAGGGCCGACGCCAAAAATTCGACGGTGGCGAAACCCTGGCCATAGTTGCGCGCCGCCAGCAGCTTTTGCAGCAGCGGTTTGGGGATGGGCTCGCCGGTCTGGTGGTGGCGGGCAAAGCGCTCCAGCACCGTCGGCTCTTCCAGCCAATGCTCGAACAACTGTGACGGCAATTCCACGAAATCGCGCGCCACATTGGTGCCCGACAGGCGGGGAAAGCGCACTTGGCTCAGCAAGCCGTGCAGAGCATGGCCCATTTCGTGGAACAAGGTCACCGCATCGTCGAACGACAACAGACAGGGCTGGCTCTTGTTGAAATTGGCATTGTTGGTGACGATCGGCAGGATGTCGCCCTGCAATTTTTGCTGGTCGCGGAAACTGGACATCCAGGCGCCGCCCTGCTTGCCGGGACGGGCGAAATAATCGCCGTAAAACAGGCCGATCACCGCGCCGTCACGGCGCACCTCCCACACACGCACATCGGGGTGATAGACAGGGATGTCGTGCCGCTCCTGAAAATTCAGGCCGAACAATTTCTGGGCGGTGAAAAACGCTGCCTCGATCAGGTTGGAAAGCTGGAAATAGGGCTGCAGCTGCTCGGCGTCGAAATCATACTGTTCCTGGCGCAGTTTTTCGGCGTAGTAGCGCCAGTCCCAGGGCGCCAGCCGGAAATTGCCGCCTTGGCGGGTGATCAGCGCCTGCAAGGCATCGCGTTCTTCCAAGGCCCGTTGGCGCGCCGGCGCCCAGACCTCTTCCAAAAGCGCGCGCGCCTTTTGCGGCGTGCCGGCCATGGAATCCGCCAGCTTGAAGGCGGCGAAATTCTCATAGCCCAACAGGTTGGCGCGCTCGGCCCTCAGCGCCAGCATGTCCGACATGATGGTGTTGTTGTTGCGGCCATTGTCATTATCGCCGCGCGCAATCCAGGCGCGATAAAGCTGTTCGCGAAGGCTGCGGTCGTCGGCGAATTGCAGAAAGGGTTCGGCGCTGGAGCGCGACAGGGTGACGGCAAAGGGTGCGTCCAGATCCAAGGCTTTCGCCTTGGCGGCGCAGGCCTCGCGCAGGGCCGAAGGAATGCCGCCCATTTGCGCCTCGCTCAAAGGCAGATGCCATTCTTCCTCATCGCCCAGCACATTCTGGCAGAATTGGGTGCCCAACACCGCCAGGCGTTGGGCGATGGCTGACAGTCTCTGGCGGCCGGCATCGTTCAGTTGCGCGCCGGAACGCACAAAGTCCAGATGATAGCGTTCCAACACGCGCAGGGATTCCGCATCCAGGCCCAGGCTTGCGCGCGTCCGGTAAAGCGCATCCAGCCGCGCGAACAGCACCGGATGCATGGTGATGGCGCTCCAATGCGCCGACAGGCGCGGCGCCATTTCCAGTTCGACCGCCTGCAGCGCCTCGTTGGTGGCGGAGGAGGTGAGATTGGCGAACACCCCGTCCACCCGCGTCAAAAGCTGTCCGCTGGCCTCCAGGGCCTGAACCACATTCTCAAAACTGGGCGGCGCGCTATTGCCGGCAATGGCCGCGATCTCGGATGCGTGTTCCGCCAAGGCGCGGTCATAGGCCGGGCGGAAATGTTCGGGCTTGATCCGGTCCAGGGGCGGCGCGCCGAATGGGGCCGTCCAGTCTTCAAAAAAAGGATTGGTCATACAGGCAATATAGGGTCAGTGGATTTCCCATACCACCTGGACATCGGCCGCAACGCTTTGTTCGCCGGTGGCAATGGGAACCCGGGCTTCCGCAACCGCCATGCGATACATGGGCCGGGGCGGGGCTTCCGCGCCGCTCTCGCTGATGGACAGGATGGGACCCAGGCTCACGCCCGCCGCCTTGGCATAGGTTTCGGCGCGGGCCCGCGCATCGGCGATGGCGGCGGCGCGCGCTTTCTCCAGCAAGGGCGCAGGTTCACGAATGGCAAAGCTGATGCCGTTCATCTGATTGGCGCCGGCAGCGATCAAATTGTCCAAGGCGCCGCCCAGCTTGGCGATGTCTTCCACCCGCAGCGACACATCGTTGTTGACTTGATAGCCGGTGAGGCGCGGCGGTTGGTTGTTGCCGCTGGCATATTGCGGCGACACCGAAAAATTCGCGGTTTGGATATTGCGTTCTGGAATCCCCAATTTGGTCAACGCCGCGAACACCGTTTTCATGCGGGCGTTGTTGGCGGCAAGCGCCTGGGCCGCGGTGGCGGCATTGGTGGTGACGCCGGCGGTGATCTGGGCCATGTCGGGAGCGGCGCGGACTTCGCCATGGCCGGTCATGGCCAAGGTCCGAACATCTGCGGTGCGGGGATCAGCGGCCAAGGCGGGGCCAGCGAGGGCGGTGGCCAGGATCAGGCTAAGGAAAAAAGCGTGTTTCATGCTGTCTGCTTTCCAAATCGGACGCCCATCCAATCCGAAGGCTGGCGGGAAACCGGGGCCAAATCAGGGCCACTTTCTTTAACATGGTCGCGCCGGCAGGCCCTACACGGATGCGTTGCATCCGCTCCGGGTTGCCGGTCGCTCCCTGGGTTGGCGGGGCGGAAAATCCTGTTATACCCCCTTTCGGAAAGGGCCTGTAGCTCAGTTGGTTAGAGCTGACCGCTCATAACGGTTAGGTCGCAGGTTCGAGTCCTGCCGGGCCCACCATGTCTTGCGTTGTCCAGCCCGGAGAGATGGGTGACAGATTGTACCTAAGACATGGGTGACAACCTCGAGCCGAACGGGTTGTTGAGGGGTTGCAAGGTCTTCTGCTCCGGGTCGATGTATCCCAAATCATAGTGCATGAAACTTGCGAGCCAAATGCCGTCATCGACCTATTTGATACCGAGGTTTTGTCCTGCGAGGACGGTTGAGATGTTGATCTTCTTGCGATGCAGGCAGAGGCGACCGCAGGCGGTGACGAGAACGTCGCGGTCGTGGAAGGGATAGCTGACCTCTGGCAGGCCGTCATAGGGCTGGGGTGAAGGCGTATAGAACTCGGCCGGGCACTTCATGGCGAGGGCTTCGTGCGGCCGTTCGGTATTGAACTCCCGCCTGAAGGCATCGAAGTGCTCCTGCTGCTGCAGGCTGTTTGCGCCGGCGGGTCTGGTGACCTCCCTTTTGAGGGTGAGGTGCATGCGCTCGTGGCGTCCGTTCTGCTGGGGGTGGCCCGGCTTGAGGCGCTCGATGGCGATGCCGAGCCTGAGCCACCAGACCGAGAGTTTGGAGAGATTGAACAGGGCATTGGGACTGGCAAAGGGCACGCCATTGTGGCCAGGGGGACAGATGGTGCGGCCAAGCGGCCGCAAGTTATTGCGGCGCTGAGTAGTCAGCAAGGCGTGAATGACGGCATCGCCCAACGAAGGCCAGCCGGATAGTCAGGCACCCCGACAAAGCTGCTGGCCAGTTGGTATTTCTCGATGCATGCGACCAGATCGCTACATGGTAGAACTTCTCCAATAGAAGCTGGCGTGTCCCTGGAAAATTCACCAGCATGGCGTGGGTTATTCACGCGGGACTGCGCCTCTGGCGCAAAACGGACATTGGACCGAAGTCCAATACTTCGGCGAAGTTCCCGTTCGATAGTGTCGCCTGCCGTAGGACAAATCGCTAACGCAAAACGGGTATGCCATGACACTGGAGGTGGCGATCGTGCTCGGCATCAAGCTGAGCATCGCATTGAGCGTCTTTGCCCATGGCCTCAACGCAACGATGCGCGAGATCACCTACCTCTTTAGGCATCCGCGCCGGTTCGCCAAATCGATCCTGGCAATCGACATCGTCATGCCGCTGTTCGTATTGCTGGTCTTGGCTATAGCTGATCTGCCGGCGCCGATCAGGCTCGCGTTGGCGGCGCTGTCAGTTTCGCCGGTCGAGGTCATTGCGCCCAAGAGACCTGTGAGGGTAGGAGGCGCGGATCAATACTTCGTCGGCCTCTTGGTCGCCGTATCGCTGATCGCCCTGGTGTTTGTTCCTTTGTCCGTTGAGCTACTGGGCAGGGTCCGTGGAGTCGAGGCGCAGGTTTCGGTCTCGAAGGTTGCACTTTTGATGGCAGTGACCGTTCTAGGGCCGTTGATTGCAGGCGTAGCAGTACGCAACCTCCGGCCTGGCTTTGCCGAAAAGGCCGCCGGGCCGCTGGCGAAGTTTTCCGCCATACTGCTCATCTTGTGCGTACTGCCGATACTGCCCGACGCACTGCCAAAGGTCTGGTTTCTGGTCGGCGATGGCGCGCTGGCTTCGTTCGCAGCCTTTGCGCTGGTCGGCCTCGCCGTCGGGCACTTTCTGGGCGGGCCAGATCCCGAGGATCGCACTGTGCTGGCCATTGCCACGGCGTCCCGGCATCCCGCGGTCGCTCTCGCGATCGCGGCCTCGAATTTTCCTGCCGAGAAACTCGTGGTCCCAGCCGTCCTCATGTATCTGCTGGTAAACGGGCTGGTCTCACTTCTCTATGTGCTCTGGCGCAAGCGATACGCTCCGGCTCTTGATCCACTAGCTACAGTGAGGTGAATTTGACACGCATATTCCCTGATTGGACTTTTGGCCAATAACACAACCGGTCATCCGACGATCTACTTGGCTGTTCAAGTTGCTGGTCCTTCCCGAGTCACGGGCGAGCATCCGAAGGTGCAAAACCGGAGTTGCTCGTCGTGGCCGAACTGGCTGCAACCTCTGGCCGGAGCCATGTGTGCCTGCGGGCATCCACGGGCCATCGGTACCACCCAAACCCAAGGAGACGATCATGTTCCGTGCCTTCACAGCCGCTTCCATTTTCGCCCTGACCGTCAGCACCTCTCAGGCGGCCTCCGCAATTGACGTCCAGTTCAGGGATCTGGATCTTTCCAGGCCCTCGGACACCCGTGTTTTGCAGGCTCGTGTCCATCAGGCCGCTGATAAAGCCTGTGATCCGCTGCGGGCTTACCCCACGTCGCTATTTTATCGAATCTGGTTCAACAATTGCGTTCGTACGACCAGTGCTGAAACCACGAGGCGTATTGAGGCCATGGCCGGCCGGTACCGCATGCTTGCCAGAAATTAGAGCCTTTTTGAATTGAAATGAACCTTTACACTCACCATGGCCGGCTCAGAGGCCGGCCATGGTGAGGACGAGGGAAGCATCCGCATCATCTCACTTCGAAATAGCTCTAGCTGGCGCTTTCGATTCAGCATGCAGACACGGTAGGCGCCTGTGAACCACAGGCGCCTACTGCCTAGCGGTCCCCTGGCCCAATCAATTTGGTCTGATCGTGGGCGAAGGCAAGGTCGACCATGACTTGACGGTCGCTGTAGCAGCAGTGGGTCGAAAAGGCGTGACTCCAACCTAGATGCGCATATGGCAGCCCATGTAGATGTGAATGTACCGTGGGCCTGAGCTTTATGTCCGAGCGCATTCCAGCAACAAGGTGGCCGCAATTTGATCGTAGACGGTCGTCTTTTGAATTATCGCGCGTCTTGATGCCTGTCGTGGCACGCTTTGACTACCAATTGGCGCGTTTGGACAATGCAGTCAGATGCACGATTGCCTAAGTTAGAGCCGACGGACCGATAGGACTTCTGTAGAGACGCGCAGTGCTTGTGTCTTAAAGAGCCAAATACCGGCGCACGAGACGGTCCGAATGATGTGCGCATGTGCATTGTTCGTGAACTCTTTGTG
>DATEEB010000258.1:0-7201 GCA_035281345.1 Rhizomicrobium sp.
GCGCTGGACCTGGGCGTGGACTGGATCGCGCTTTCCTTTGTGCAGCGTCCCGAGGACGTGGCGGAGTTGAAAAAAATCGTGGCGGGCCGCGCCGGGGTCTTGGCCAAGATCGAAAAGCCCAAGGCGTTGGACTCGCTGCACGGCATCCTGGAACTGGCGGACGCGCTGATGGTGGCGCGCGGCGATCTGGGCGTGGAAATGCCGCTGGAGCGCGTGCCGGGCCTGCAAAAACAGATTACCCGCGCCGCCCGCAAGGCCGGCAAGCCGGTGGTGGTGGCGACCCAGATGTTGGAATCCATGATCAACGCCTCCATGCCCACCCGCGCCGAAGTGTCGGATGTGGCAACCGCGGTGTTCGACGGCGCCGATGCGGTGATGCTGTCGGCGGAATCGGCCTCGGGCTCCTATCCGGTGGAAGCGGTCGAAACCATGGACCGTATCGCCCGCGCTGTGGAGGATGACGAGCTGTATCAATCCTTTATCGAATCCCAGCGCGGCACGCCGGAAAGGACCACGCCCGATGCCATCATGGCGGCCGTGCATGAAGTCACCGCGACCATCGATGCCCGCGCCATTGTGTGCTGGACCAAGTCCGGCATCACCGCCATGCGCGCGGCGCGCGAGCGTTCCTCGGCGCCCATTATCGCGCCCACGCCCAGCATAGACACGGCGCGGCGCCTGACCCTGGTGTGGGGCACCCACAGCGTCACCACCGAGGACATTCGCGACTTTGACGATATGGTCAAGCGCGCCAGCCAGATCGCGCGCCAGGAAGGCTTTGCCCAAGCCGGCGAGCGCATCGTGATCACCGCCGGCGTGCCCTTGGGCGCCACCGGCGCCACCAACATGCTGCGTGTGGCGTTTGTGACGGATGAGTAGCGGTCCGCCGAAGGCGGACGAAATGGGCCGGCGGGCATAATCTACGGGGGTTCCATGCCAGTCCGCCCAAGCGGCCTTCTCCTTGACGGTTTATACAAATACTGATATAAACGAGATTGTGGAATGAAGCGCATAGAATTTCTGGGAGATTCGCTGGATCAACTGCGGGATTTTCCAGAATCAGCGCGCAAGGAAGCCGGCGTGCAATTGCACAAGGTGCAATTGGGCCTTGAACCGAGCGACTGGAAACCGATGGCGAGCCTTGGCCCAAGGGTTCGGGAAGTTCGGATATGGGACGATGCGGGCACGTTTCGGGTTATCTATGTCGCCCGGAGTGCCGGTGCCGTGTATGTGTTGCATGCCTTTCAAAAGAAGACGCAACAAACGCCGAAACGAGACTTGGACTTGGCCCGCTTGCGGCTGCGCGAAATCTAGGAGGCAATAATGGCCCGCCGGAGTTATGCAAATGTTTGGGACGCGCTGGAAAACACGCCTGCGGCGGCAGCGAGCATGACCATGCGCTCCACGCTTCTCATCGCGATTGACCAGAAGGTCCGTGGTTGGAATGTAACCCAGGCGGTGGCGGCGCGCCGATTGGGCATCACGCAGCCGCGTTTGAACGATCTGCTACGGGGCAAAATAGACAAATTCAGCCTGGACACGCTCATCGATATTGCTGCCAAGGCGGAGCTAAAGGTCAAAATGCAGATCGCCTCCGCCGCCAAAGCTGCGTGATCGACGCAATAAGGAGTACCGTCCGCAATAGGATCGTGGATTAACTCACCACATCGCAGTCCGGCATGCGGAAATCCGCCTTTACGCGGGCAGACTTGAACACAAAACCGTCAGGCATGCGGTAGGTCTGGCGATTGCCGTCCTGGGACAGGATCTTGTACGGCGTCTCGTGGAAGACGATCATGCCGTTCGACCAGGTGATCTGGACATATTCCACCCCGTCCTGGAACCACCATTTGCCCTTCTGAAACAGATCGCTGGCCTTGCCTTTCACACATTTGCGGAACTGCACCGCGATATCGCCATTGGCGCTGGTATGGGCCAGCCACATCTCGCTTTTGTCATGCGGTTGGCCTTGGCCGAACCAATGACCGGTCAGATAGGGCGGATGTTCGGCGGCCAGAACTTGTGTCACCGACAGGAGCAGCCAAAATGCGCCGCCACGGATCATCAACTCACCAGATCGCAAGGCGGCATCTGGAAATTGTCCGCGACACGCTTGGGCGTGTAGGGGAAATTCCGGGTCAGGCTGACATATTTTTGCGACTTGGCGTCATGCTCCAGCATCTTATAAGTGTCGGTGTGGGGCGCGGATTGGCCGTCCACGGTTTCGATGTGCAGGCTGAGAACATCTCCCGCCAGCGACCAGCGGCCCACCTGCGTCTGATCATGGGCCTTGCCTTTGACGCAGGTGCGATACTCGCCGCGCCAATATCCGTCCGGCCGCATACGGTCGATATACATCGAACTTTTGTCATGGGGCTGGCCATAGCCGAACCAACTGCCCACCATGCCGGGCTGCGCCGATGCCGGCAGCGGCAGAAGCAGACACGCCAGTATCAGCGTTTTGGTGCGCAGCATCGGCTCAGATGTCCCGTCCTTCGACGCTGTGGGTGAGCTCGCGTATCTTTTGGTCGACACCCGGCAATTTGGGATCGACTTCCAAAGCGCGGCGATAAAGCTTCAGCGCGCCCGCCTTGTCGCCATACTCCTGCAGCATATCGCCCAGCACATTAAGCGCCGCGAAATGGCGCGGGTTGAGCAGGATCACCTTCTGCAGCGAAACCAGCGCCGCGGTGTCGTCATCCGCGGCATGCTCCAAGCCGGCGCGAATGTGCCAGCCTTCGGCATAGTCGGGTGCAATGTTGGTGACGGCGTCGATCAATTGCTTCGCCGTTTTGCGGTCGGCGGCCGAAAGCGCGGTCTGGACCCGGGTCACCAGCAAATCCACACTGGGACTGCCCGAGACACGAAACAAAGCGAGCAATTTTTGTTCGATCGGCTGGGCGTCTTCAGCGCTTTGCGCCTGCTTGAGCTGGGCGAAAAGCTGCTCCTGACTGATGGGCTTGGGAGCGGACGGTTTGGCCGGCGCAGCGGTATTAGGCGCGGCCAAAGCCGCGCCGCAGACGAGCAACAGGATCAGAGCAAAGAGTGCGCGCATGGCGGCAAGCCTAATGGGGCTTGGCCGGCATTTCCAGATTGGCGGCCTTCAAGGCCGCGGGCATCGGACCGCCCTCGGCCCAGTCCAGCAGTTCCGCAATATGCAGGATTGGCTGGGTCAGGCCTTCGCCGGAAGCCAGATGTTGCAGGCAGCCGATGTTACCGCTGACCAGCACATCGGGTTCGGCGGCCGCAATGTTGCCCAATTTCCGCGTCCGCAACTGGGATGACAGGTCGGGCTGAAGAATGGAATAGGTGCCGGCCGAGCCGCAGCATAGATGCGCTTCCGCAAACGGCGTGACGATGAACCCAGCCGCCGTCAGCAGCGTTTCTCCCACGCCGTTGAGCTTGAGACTGTTCTGCAGGCTGCAAGCCGGATGATAGGCGACGCGCAAGGGCTTGTTGGATTCAAGGGGGGGCGGGGTTACGACCAGAGGCGTGCAGAGTTCGGCAAAGTCGCGCGCGGCGGCGGCGAGCTTGGCGGCGCGCTTCTCCCAGACGGAATCGCCGGCGAATTGATGGGCATAGTCCTTCAATTGCGCGGAACAGCCGGTGGCCGTGATCAGCACGCCATCATATTGGCCCTGTTCAAAAGCCTCGATCGCCTGCTTGGCCCAGCGATGGGCGTCCTGTTCGCGGCCCATGTGATGCGGCAAGGCTCCGCAGCAGCCGGCGCCTTCCAGCGCCACCAGTTCGATGCCGCGCCGCGCCAGCACCCGGCCCACCGCGCTGTCGATCTGGGGGCTCAGCGCGCCCTGCACACAGCCCGGCATGATGGCGACGCGCTGTTTGACCTCTCGCGGCTTGGGGAACTGGGCCGGTTCGGGACCTTGCGGCCTCGCGGACAGACCCATGCGCGCCATGGCACCCAATTTTCCCGGCAGGATCGTCGCGATGGGTGCGCCGATGCGGGCCAGCAAGAGCCCGATCCGCACCAGCTTGGGCCGCGTCATCACTTTGGCGATCACCCAGCGCAACAGCCGATCGCCCAGGGGACGCTTGTAATGCGCCTGGATATGGGCGCGCGCCTGGTCCACCAGCCGCTGATAATTGACGCTGGAGGGACAGGCGGTCTTGCAGTTGAGACAGGAGAGGCAACGGTCGATGTGATAGACCTGCTCGGGTGTTGGCGCGCCGCCCTTTTCCAGCATGTCCTTCATCAGCACGATGCGGCCGCGCGGGCTGTCGCGCTCATCTCCCAACAGCACATAGGTGGGACAGGTCGCGGTGCAGATGCCGCAATGCACGCAAGCACGCACCGCCGCGGCGGCGGGACCGATTTGCGGATCGGCGATCTGTTCGGGGGTGAAGGCGTATTTCATGCCGGCCTTGTCTCAAAGTCTTCCAGGATTGAAAAGCGAAAGCGGATCGAAGGCCGCCTTCACCGCCCGGTTCAGCGCCGCCAGCGCGGGCGGCTGGGCTGCATAAAGCCCATGCACGGCGCGGCTTTGTGCGCTGGCGCGCAGCAACATAGCCTGGCCTTGCGCGGCGGACGCGATGGCGCGGATGCGGAGCCCATCCGACGGCTCCGCCACAAGCCAGAGCAAGCCGCCGGCCCAATCGCCCAGCCAATGGCGGGCATTCAATTGCTGGGCGATGCGCGGCGCATCCGAAGGCGCGATCATCACCCGCCAGATATCACCGGGAAGATCGGCGAATTTCTCGCCGCAGCCGATGGCGGCGAACGGGTCGTCTTCCAATCGTTCAACGGCCATGCCCAAAAGCCCGCGCGCCAGCGTGATCTTTTCTTCCAAGGGCTGCTTGGCGCCTTCCAGCTTGATGAAAGCCGCACCCTGACCTACTCCCGGGGCCATGCTGGCCGGCAAATAAGCCAGCCCCGCCGGCTCCAGGGCGCTGTGGGCGATTGTGCGCAAGGCGGCGAAGCCGACCTCAGGCGTCACGTCGGGAATGCAAAGTGTCGCGGCATATTGCGGCTTGGGATAGACGCGAAAACTCATTTCCGTCAGCACGCACAAACTGCCGTAAGCGCCGCAGACCAGCTTGGGCAGATCGAAGCCGGTGACATTCTTGACCACCTTGGCGCCGCCGCGAAAACACTCGGCCAATCCGTTGACCGCCTGAAATCCCAACAAGGAGTCCCGCGCCCCGCCATGACGCAAGCGCCCCGAACCCGAGGCATCGCAGGACGCAGCGCCCGCCAAAGTCGCCACGCCGTTGGAACCCAATAGGCGCGACCAATCGGCGGGATCAAAGCCCAGGCGCTGGTTTCTTTCTCCCAACACGGCATGGATATCCGCCAGCGGTGTCGCCGGCGCGGCGGTGAAGATCAGTTCCTCGGGCTCGTATTTGACGATGCCCGACAGGCCCGACACATCCAGCAACGGCAAACCGTTCAGCGGCCTGCCCACGCTGCGCCGCGTACCGCCCGCCACGATCTCGAACGGCGCCTTGTCGGCGCGCGCGGCGCGCACGAACTCGATCACTTGCGCGGTATCGGTGGCCTTGGTCATCAGAAACGCGGCAAATGGGGATGGGGCAATTGCGCGCCATGGACATGGATATGGCCTTGCTCGACACAGGCCGACAGGGTCGGAAAGACCTTGCCGGGGTTGAACAGGCCTTGACCGTCGAACGCGCATTTGACGCGGCCCTGCTGCGCCAAATCCTCGGGCGAAAACATGTCGGGCATCAAATCGCGTTTTTCCACGCCCACGCCATGCTCGCCCGTCAAGACGCCGCCGACCTTGACGCAGAGACGCAGGATGTCGGCGCCGAAGGTTTCCGCCTTGTCGAACTCACCCGGCTTCATCACATCGAAAATGATCAACGGATGCAGATTGCCGTCTCCGGCATGAAACACGTTGCAAAAGCCCAATTGATACCGGTCGGCCAGCTTGGCCATTTCCTCCAGCACCTGCGGCAAAGCATGACGGGGAATCGTACCGTCCATGCACAACATGTCGGGCGCAAGCCGCCCCATGGCGGCAAAGGCCGCCTTGCGGCCCGACCATATGCGGGCGCGGTGTTTTTCGTCGGTGGCTTCCACCGTCGCGCCGCCGCATTGGGCGACGATCGCGACAATGCGCGATACATCGTGATCGACATCGGCCTGAACGCCGTCGGCGTCCATGATCAGGATGGCTTCGGCGCCGGCGGGATAGCCGGGTTGGTTATAGGCTTCCACCGCCTCGGCGCAGCGCCGGTCCATGAATTCCATGGCCGCGGGCACCACGCCATCGGCGATGATGGCGGCGACGCATTGCCCTGCGGCGGGCACCGAATCGAAAGAGGCCAGCAAGGTGCGGGTTACCGGCGGTTTGCGCAGGATCTTCACCACCACTTCCACCACCACGCCCAGCAGGCCTTCCGAGCCCGTGACCAGACCCAGCAAATCCAAGCCGCCTTGCGCGCCGCTCTTGCCGCCCAGGGTGACGATTTCGCCGCCAGGCAGAACCATGGTCACACCCAACAGGTTGTTGGTGGTCAGGCCATATTTCAGACAATGCAGTCCGCCGGAATTTTCCGCCACATTGCCGCCGATGGTGCAGGCGACCTGGCTGGAGGGATCGGGTGCGTAATAGAAGCCTTGGGCTTCCACCGCCTTGGTGATGTTGAGATTGGTGACGCCAGGCTCGACCGCCACACAGCCATTCTCATAGTCGATTTCCAGAATGCGCTTCATGCGGCCCATGCCGATCAGGATGCCGTCCTCGCGCGGCAGCGCTCCGCCCGACAGCGAGGTGCCCGCGCCGCGCGGCACGATGGGAATGCTTTGTCCTTCCGCGTATTTCAAAATCGCGCTGACCTGCTCGCGGTTGGAGGGCAGGACGCAAACCAGGGGCATCTGGTGATAAGCGCTGAACGCATCGGTGTCGAAGGTCGCCAGGCCCGATTCATCGGCCACCACGCCATCAGGCACGATCTCTTTCAGAGCCGCGACGATCTCAGCGCGGCGGGCGACAATCCTGGTATCGGTGGGTGGAAGAAGCATGTGCGCCTATACCGTAGGACGCAGTATCGCTTAACCCTGGCGGGCTTTGAACCGCGGATTCTTCTTGTTGATCACGTAGACGCGACCCTTGCGGCGGATGACGCGGCAGTCCTTGTCACGCTTCTTGAGCGACCGGAGGGAGTTGCGAACCTTCATGACACTGCCTTTTGGACCCTCGGCCCGGAGGGCCGCAAT
>DATEEB010000259.1:0-7269 GCA_035281345.1 Rhizomicrobium sp.
CGATGCGGCGAAATCCGTGCATGTGTCTCTGTCGCCGTAAAGCGGTTTAGCCTAGCTGGGCTTCTTCCTTGAGCAAAGCAAATAGGAGGTGATCCGCCCATTCGCCATTGATCAAGAGATAGCGCCGGGCCAAGCCTTCCTCGCGGAATCCGGTTCTCATCAAAAGTTTCTTGGAGGCGTCATTGCCGGTCAGGCAGGCCGCCTCGATACGGTGCAGTCCCAAGGTACGGAAGATGAAAGGGAGCAACACTTTCACCGCACGCGTCATATAACCCTGGTTGGCGAATTTGGCGCCAATCCAGTAGCCCAAGGTGCAGCATTGGGTCACGCCGCGCCGGACATTGGACAGGGTGCAGCCTCCCAGCAGCTGATCGTCCGTTTCGCGCAGGACGAAAAAGACATAAGCGGAGTCGGAACGGGTTTCTTTCTGATAGCGCTTGATGCGGCGGCGGAAGGCGCCGCGGGTCAGTTCGTCATCGGCCCAAACCGGCTCCCAAGGCTTGAGGAAGGGACGGCTTTCGGCGCGCAAACCGGCCCATGCGGGAAAATCCGCCATGCGGGGATAGCGCAGATAGACGCCATCGCCCCGGATCACAGGCTGCTGGCCGCCGGGAAAGGTGAGCCCGCGCATAAAGGCGATAGGACTGGTCTTGGCGAAAGCGGCTTTGACCATTATTCGGCCGCGTCCGGTAAAAGCGCGGACGAACGGCCGAACCGCTGCGCGAACCGGGTGTGAGATTCCAGCCTTGCCACCGGGCCGACCGCCGCCATGGTGGGGCATCCCTTTTGCATGACCCGCGCCGCATAACGTTTGACGGTGGACGCATCGATGGCATCCAGCTGGGCCACGATTTCGGCCGCCGATTGCACCCGGCCCAGGGCGAACAACTGCCCGGCAATCTGCTCGGAGCGCGTGCCCGGCCGTTCCATGCCCATCAACAACGAGACTTTGAGTTGCGCGCGCGCGCGCGACACTTCGGCTTCGGTCAGATTGCCGGCGATGGCTTCCATCTCGCCCGCGATGACGGCGGAAATATCCGCCGCCTCGTTTTCGCCGGTGCCCGCATAGATTCCCAGAAAACCGGAATCCAGAAAACCGTTGGAGAAGGCGTAAATCGAATAGCAAAGACCGCGTTTTTCCCGCGCTTCCTGGAACAGGCGCGAGGAGGTGCCGCCCCCCAGGGCGGTGGCATAGATCTGCGCCACGAAATAATCCGGATCGCGGTTGGACAGACCCGGAAAGGCATAGGCCATATGCGCCTGTTCCAAATCGTCCAGGCTGCGGAAATCGCCGCCGACATAGTGCGACGGCGCCATGGCCGGCACCGCGCCGGGATTGAGGCGCGCGCATGTCTCCTCGGCCAGCGCCAATAGCTGAGAATGGCTCACCGCGCCGGACGCGATCAAAGTCATGCCTTCCAGCCGGTACTGGGATGCCATGGTGGACTTCAGCATGTCGCGGCTAAAGGCGTTGACCGTCGCTTCTTCGCCCAGAATGGACCAGCCCAGCGGTTGATCCTGGAAGATGGCCGCCTGCAGGTGATCGAAGACGATATCGTCCGGCGTGTCACGCGCCTGTCCCAATTCCTGCAACACCACTTGGCGCTCACGGTCCAGTTCGGACGCCTCGAAGGCCGGGTTGGTGAGGATGTCGCCAAGCATGTCCAGCGCCAGCGGCACATCGTCTTTCAGGACGCGGGCATGGAAGGCGGTCTGTTCGCGGCTGGTATAGGCATTGAGCACGCCGCCCACCGCTTCGATTTCCTCGGCGATGGCGCGCGCGCTGCGCCGGGCGGTACCTTTGAACGCCATATGCTCCAGCATGTGGGAGATTCCCATCTGCTCGGGCACCTCGTTGCGGCTGCCGGTGTTGACCCAGATACCGACAGCGGCGCTTTCCAGGCCGGGCATCGGATCGCTGACAACCGTCAAGCCATTGGAAAGTTTCGATATTTCCAGGGTCATGCCGCCAAACTGCTCATGACATCAGTCTAGAGAAGATGAACCGCTTTATCAAAGCTGGGTCATTGGCCAAAACCTCCAGCCTTTCGGGGAGGTTTTTGAGCCCCGAAAGACGCTTGGGCTCGGGCGGCGCCTGGCCGATCGCTTCACGGACCGCTTGCGGAAATTTGGCCGCATGGGCGGTGGAAAGGATCACCACCGGGGACAGCGGCTTAGGCATTTTCATCGCGGCCGCGGCGCCCACCGCGGTGTGCGGATCGATGATGCGGCCGGTGATCTTGTGCAGGGCGGCGATGGCGGCGCGCGTTTCCGCATCGTCGCTGGCAAAGGCGCTGTAGCGTGAACGCAGCTGCGCCAGCACCGGCGCCGGCAAGACAAGCTTGCGGTCGCGCGCGAAATCGCTCATCGCGGCACAGGTCCAGTCGGCATCGCGCCCCGACGCCTCGAACAGCGCGCGCTCGAAATTGGACGCCACTTGGATGTCCATGGACGGGCTCAGCGTGGCGTGGGCCGCGCCGCTGGCATAGACACCGTCATTCAGGGCGCGCGCCATGATATCGTTGGCGTTGGTGGCGATCACCAGCCGGGCCACATCTAGGCCCATGCGGGCGGCGGCTTCGCCCGCGAAAATATCGCCGAAATTGCCGGTCGGCACCACGAAGCTGACCGGTTGTCCCAGTTGCGCGGTGGCGGTGAAATAATACACGCATTGCGCCGCGATGCGGGCGAAATTGATCGAATTGACCGCCGTCAGGCTGATCTCATGGGCGAATGCGGTGTCGGCGAACAGGGTCTTTACGATGGACTGCGCGTCGTCGAAGCTGCCTTCCAGCGCGATATTGTGCACATTGGCATGGGCGCTGGTGGTCATCTGCAACCGCTGCACATCGCTGACGCGCCCGCGCGGATGCATCACAAAGACATTGATGTTGGGAAGGCCGCCCAAGGCCGCGATCGCCGCCGATCCGGTATCGCCCGAGGTCGCCGCCACAATGGTGGCGCGCCCGCCGCGCTTGGCCAAAGCGCGGCTGAACAATTGCCCCAACACCTGAAGCGCGATGTCCTTGAAGGCCAGGGTTGGGCCGTGAAACAGCTCCAGCAGATAACGCCCCTCGCCGATCTCCACCAAAGGCGCGATGTCGGGGGCATCGAAATCGGCGTAAGCCGCCTCGACCGCCTGGCGCAGTTCGTCATCGCTGAACGAACCCTGGGTGAAGTGCGACAGAATTTGGACGGCGGCATCCTGATAGCGCAGGCCTTTGAACCCGCTGCCGGCCTTGGGCCAGCTTTGCGGTAGATACAGGCCGCCATCGGGCGCCAAACCCGCCAGCAGCGCATCGGAAAAGGAGGCGGGGGCCGCCTGCCCCCTTGTGGAAATAAATTGCATGGCCGGGGGTTATAGGGCCCCGGCCCCGCCCAAACCACCCTGGCGGCCAGCTATTTGAAGCCGATCCGGCCCCTGGAAATATGGTAAGCAAACCAAACACCTAGCAGGCAGAGCGCCAGTCCGAACCAGGTCACCGCATAGGACAGATGCTGATTGCGGAAGCTGACCAGGGTCTGCCCGCCACGCGGCCAGCCGCCGGGATTCGGAGCGGCGTCGGCTTCCACCACCACCGGGGCGGCCAGGACCAGACGATGGGCCGCGGTAATCCCCGCCAGGTCACGGGCATACCAGATCCGGCGGGCCGCATCGGGCGGCGGCGTGAAGCCGCCGGCAGGATCGGGCGTGCGCCACACGCCGGTGATGCGAACAGTGCCCGCGACATTGCCGGCGGCGCGGGTGGCAGGATCGCGCCTTTCCTTGGGCACCGCACCCCGGTCCACCATCAGCACTTTGCCGTCATCGGTCTGGAACGGCGTCAGGACATGATAGCCCCCCGCACCGGCGTCTGTGGTGAAAACATAAGCCTCGCGCGCATGATCGAACCGGCCGGTCAGCGTGACACGGCGATATTGCGCATCCTTGCTTTTCATCGCCAAGATACTGTCCAAGGGCAGCGGCGGGGCAGTCAGATGGGAATTCACCTGGGCGATCAGCGCCCGCTTCCATTGCAGCCGCTCCAACTGCCAGACGCCCAATCCGCACAGGATGGCGAACAGGAGGACGCAGGCGACGGTCAGGCCGGGATAAGGACGGAAGGTCATTCCATGCGTCCCTCACCCGCCTTGTGCTTATATTGCAGCACCAACAGCGCCGACTTGGACAGGCGCAGGAAAATCCCGGTCAGCAGGCAGATCAGCGGCAGCCACAGCATAGCATGCACCCAAAGCGGCGGCAGGAAGGTGAACTCCACCCAAAGCGCCAAGCCGCACACGATGGCGCCCACAATCAGGATGCCGAACACCATGGGCCCATCGCCGGCATCGAACATGGCGTAATCCAGCGCGCAGGCCGGACATTCTTTCTTGAGCGCGATATAGCCGTCAAACAACGCACCGCTCCCGCAGCGCGGACAGAGGCCGAAGAAAATGGCTTTGAAGGTGTTGGGCGGGTTCACTTCGAACCTTGAGGGCGCACCATTTTGGCATCCTGAGCAGGAGCGCCAAGCGACGTGTACAAGACGCACACGAGCGAAGGCGCGACGAACTCAGGGGCCAAAAGGCTAGCCCGCCGATACTGCACCTTCGCCCCAGACATAGATGCAGGCGAAGAGGAACAGCCACACCACGTCCACGAAATGCCAGTACCAAGCCGCCGCCTCGAACCCGAAATGGCGGGTGGGGGTGAACTGGCCCGCCATGGCGCGGAACAGGCAAACGATCAAGAAGATGGTGCCGACGATGACATGGAAACCGTGGAACCCAGTGGCCATGAAGAAGGTGGAACCATAGATGGCGTCGAAATTGCCCGCGCCCGTGGCCAGATCGGCATGCGCGGCGTCGCTGAAGGGCTGCAGCGCCAAATTGTTAAAGCCAAAGGTGAAGGGCGCATGGGCATACTCGTAAGCCTGCACCGCAGTGAAGCAAAGGCCCAGCACGACGGTCAAAGCCAGCCCCTGCACAGCGCCCTTTTTGTCGCCGGTCTGGATGGCATGATGCGCCCAGGTCACGGTGGTGCCGGACGTCAGCAGGATCAGGGTGTTGAGCAGCGGGAAGTGCCAGGGATCGAGCGTGACAATGCCCGCCGGCGGCCAGGAGCCGATGGCGACATCGTTGAAGAACAGGGCGGAATTGAAATAGGCCCAGAACCAGGCGACGAAGAACATCACTTCCGAAGCGATGAACAGCAACATACCGTAGCGCAGATGCAGCTTCACCACCGGGGTATGGTTGCCCAGAACCACCGATTCCTTGATCACGTCCCGCCACCAGGCCGCCATGGTGTAGAGCACGCCGGCCAGGCCGATCAGGCATATATAAGGCGTGCCATTGACCGGCAGGCCCCAAAAGCCGGTGTAATCCTTGTTCATCCAGAACACGGCGCCGACCATCATCATGAAGGCGAAGATCGAGCCGACCACCGGCCAGGGGCTGGGATCGACCAGATGGTAGTCGTGCTTCACATCGCTGCTCATGATCAAAGCCCCTTTAGTGGCCAAAATTTTCGTGCCATTGCACGATGGACATCAGAAAAAACAGAATTGCGACCGCACCCAGCGCCAGGGCCAGGGCGATGTTGCGTTTGCGGCGTTCCTTGGCCCATTGCTCCCGATCCCTCATAGCGCCAAAGAAAGGGTCAGCGGCGGAACGCCGGCCAGTTTCTCGACGATCAAGGCGGCAAACAGCGCCGTCATGTACAACAAGGACACGCCAAACAAACGGTGGGCGGCCGGCTCCTTGACCGCGTCCGTCTCACGATAGACCAGAACCGCTTCCACCAGGAACCAGACGCCGATGAGGCCCGCGGCGGCGAGATACAAGACCCCGCCGATGCCCAGCGCGGCCGGCGCGACGCCCAGCGGCACCAAAATCATCGTGTAGAGCAGAATCTGCAGGCGCGTATGCGCCTTGCCCTTGACCACCGGCAGCATCGGCACGCCCGCGCGGGCATAGTCATCGCTGCGCCACAAGGACAGCGCCCAGAAATGCGGCGGCGTCCACATAAAGATGATCGCCACCAAGAGCAGCGGCGCCAAGGACAAATCGCCTGTCACCGCCGCCCAGCCGATAGCCGGCGGCAGCGCACCCGACAGCCCTCCAATCACGATATTCTGCGGCGTACGGCGCTTGAGCCAGAGCGTATAGACCACGACATAAAAGAAGACGGTGAACGCCAGCAGGCCCGCCGCCAGGAAATTCACGAACAGGCCCATGGTGGCGATTGCACCGATGCAAAGCGCCCAGCCAAAGGCCAAAGCGTCTTCCCGCGCCACATATCCCATGGGAATGGGCCGGGTGGCGGTGCGGCTCATCAGGGCGTCGATGTCGCTGTCATAGGCCATGTTGAGACAGCCCGATGCGCCCGCCGCCACCGCGATGCAGAGCAGCGCGGTGAAGGCCGTGAGCGGATGCAGGTGCCCCGGCGCGGCCACGATCCCGGCCAGCCCCGTGAAGACCACCAGCGACATCACGCGCGGCTTCAGCAGCGCGAGAAAATCGCCGACGGTCGTGACACGAGGATAGGCCAGAGAAAGCGACATTTAGCGGATCTTGGGCAGCTCGTTGAACTGGTGGAAGGGCGGCGGCGAGGACAGCGTCCATTCCAGCGTGGTGGCGCCAACGCCCCAGGGATTGTCGCCGGCCTTGCGCTTTTTCAGGAAGGCTTCCAGGCACATGAGCAGGAACACGACCACACCGAAGCCGGCGATGAAGGCGCCGATCGAGGCAACATAGTTCCAGCCCGCAAAGGCGTCCGGATAGTCCACATAGCGGCGCGGCATGCCTTGCAGCCCCAGGAAGTGCATGGGGAAAAAGGCCAGATTGACGCCGACAAAGGTGATCCAGAAATGCAGCTTGCCCAACAGTTCGCTGTACATGTAGCCGGTGATCTTCGGGAACCAGAAATAGAAGCCCGCGAAGATGGCGAACACCGCGCCCAGGCTCAGCACATAGTGGAAATGCGCCACCACGTAATAAGTGTCCTGCAGCACCACATCGACGCCGGCATTGGCCAGCACCACGCCCGTGACACCACCTACGGTGAAGAGGAAAACAAAACCGATCGCCCACAGCATCGGGGTTTTGAATTCGATCGAGCCGCCCCACATGGTCGCGATCCAGCTAAACACCTTGATGCCGGTGGGCACCGCAATGACCATCGTGGCGAACACGAAATAGGCCTTGGTGTCGACGGATAGACCCACCGTGTACATATGGTGCGCCCAAACCAAAAAGCCGATGAAGCCGATGGCGACCATGGCATAG
>DATEEB010000260.1:0-7308 GCA_035281345.1 Rhizomicrobium sp.
GCCCAGGCCGCCTACCGCGTGGACAATCTCAACTATGCCATCACCCAATTGTCGCAAACCAATCTGCGCACCGTGGTCGGTTCGATGGATCTGGACGAGGTTCTGTCGCAACGCGATCAGATCAACACCCGGCTTCTGTCCACCATCGATCATGCCACCAACCCCTGGGGCGTGAAGGTGACGCGCATCGAGATCAAGGATCTGGTGCCGCCGCCCGATATCACCAACGCCATGGCCCGGCAGATGAAAGCCGAGCGCGAACGCCGCGCCGTCCTTTTGGAAGCCGATGGCGAAAAACAGGCCGCCATCACCCGCGCCGAAGGCGCCAAGCAAGCTGCGATCCTGGAAGCGGAGGGGCGCCGCGAAGCGGCCTATCGCGATGCCGAAGCCCGCGAGCGTGAGGCGGAAGCCGAAGCCAAGGCTACCGCGATGGTGTCAGACGCCATCGCCAAGGGCGACGTCAATGCCATCAATTATTTCATCGCCCAAAAATATGTCGATGCTTTCGCCGAATTGGCGCGCAGCCCGCAACAGAGGACGGTGATCGTGCCCGCCGACATGGCGGGCATCACCGGGTCCATTGCCGGCATCGGAGAGTTGGTGAGAACCATGACCCGCGACGGCCCAACGCCGCCCGGCGCCCCGCCGCAACCGCGCCGTTCCGTGCCGGTCACCGGAGGTTGAGATGGATTGGCTGCTGCTAAATCCTTTTTTGTTCTGGCTGGCGATCGGCGGCGTCTTGCTGGCGGTGGAAGTGGCGACCGGTTCGGGCTGGCTGCTTTGGCCGGCCGCTTGCGCCGCGGTGCTGGCCTTGCTCGGCCTGGCCGTGCCTTTGGACATGATGCTGCAGCTGATCTTGTTCTCGCTGCTTACCATCGTCACCACCTTGGCGGGGCGGCGCTTTTTTCCGCGCATGGCTATGGGCGGCGACATCAACGATACCCGCGCCCGTCTTGCCGGGCTGGACGGCGTGGTGGCCGCGGATTTCCGGGCCGGCTCCGGGCGGGTGTTGGTTGACGGCAAGGAATGGGCCGCGACGCTGGAAGACGGCGCTTCCCTGGCCTCCGGCACGCGGGTGATTGTGGTCGGGGTCAAAGGATCGCGGCTGACGGTTAAGCCGGGCTAATCTTTTCGCGCGCGCGGTCCAGCTGGCCGATTTGCTCTTGTATCCGTCCGCCATGCTCGCGATTGAGCGCGGTGACCAGGAAGCACAGGATTGCGACGCCGACACAGTTCAGAAAACCGGCGATGGGCTCCTCCAATCCGTTTACGGCCAGTCGGGCATGCAGCGCCACCAACGCCGGCGTGAACCACAGCCAGCGCAGGAAGCGCCGCAACTGCTGCTGGCCTGCGAGTTCGCGCTGATACCGCGCCCGCAGGGAAACAAAGTCCAATTGGGCAGACGTGCGCCGCGCGGAATTCTGCAGCAGATAAAACGACGCCAGAACGAACAATCCGATCACCAGCGTATTCCAGGCGAAGAAGAAGCCGCAAACCGCGGTGAAAGCGAGCGCCATCGCCTGCAGTAGGTTGTGGCGAAGATTGGTGTCTAAAAATTTGGAATAAGCCTGCGCCAGCTCATCTCGTGGCAATTCATCCGCCGCCACAGTTTTTGCGCGATCCCCCAGCAAGATCAGTCCGGTTCGGAATAGGCAAAGAAACGGCGACAGGAAGAGGGCGTCCAGAAACAGGCCAAGCCAGGTAGCATGATCGATTCTGATGCGAACAGTGACCGACATGATCAACAGCAACAGCGCCATCACGCCGGAGGACAAAAGGATGGTTTCGCGAAACACGTGCCGGGGGCAGGGGCGCGTGGTTTCTTGATAGGCACTGCGCAGCAACAGAGCGGGCAGCAGGATGGTGGCAATCGGACCGCCCAGGAAGATGAAAATCAGCGCGCTCTGCAACAGTAGGGCGGGCAGGTTGAGATTGCGCCATACCTGGCTGGCGACCACAAATGGTACGGTTCTGAGCACCTCCGCGGCATACTGACGGGGAGAGCGATAGGTCTCCCACAAATCGCCCGCCACCGCCTCGCGTGCGGCTGGAGGGATCGTCCAGAGCACGATCCGCTCCAGCCAATCGGGCGGCGCGTTCAGCCGGGCTGCTTCCATGCCAGGCCTCCAAGATTTTGCGTGATAGTCTCAATCAGGCGCTGGGCGGTACGCGCGGATTCTCGCAGCGCCTTGGCGCCGGATTTCTCGATGCGATAGTGGCGGCGGGAACGCCCCCCGCGCTCCTTGGTGGGTTCCGACAGCCAGGAGGATATCAGCCCCTTATCCTCCATGCGGTCGAGGGTAGCATAGACCGCCCCACGCGCCGCCTTTTTGGGCCGTGCCAGTTCCTCCACCTTCGCATGAATGGTGACGCCATAGGCATTGTCATCCAGCGCCAGGATGGCGGTGAGAACGATCTGTTCGAATTGGCCCAAAGAATCCATCAGGGGTTTTCCATAACCCATACAGAGTAGATTAAATGGGTCACCTGTCAAGATTGACGCTCGATATCATATGCATACAACGTATGAGATATGGAAAGACCCTATCGCCTTGCGGCTCCTGAACCAGGCCGGTTTTGGCCCCGGACCATCCTGCGGATCGCATTCACGTTTTTGCTGATCTGGGGCTTCTTTGCGGGGTCGTCCACACTCTCTCTTGGAATTGTCGGGGTTCTTGACCCGGCCAACGCGTTTGCCATCCTGCTCGCCTATGAACTCGCCATTCGTGACCTGCGATCGGAATGGATTGCCGGTGGGGTATGTGCGCTGATTGCCGCTTCAGTTGCGTCCGTTCCGCCCCGATCCTCACTCGATCGTCGTTCTGGACCGCTTCGACAAGGAGGTCTTGTATGTTCGCTATCTCAATCCCAATGCGGTGCGTATCCGGGGGCGCTTCCTGTGCGGAACGGCGCCCCAGGCGGTCATTCGGGACGATGTTATTTGGGTCGGCGGCGTGCGGATCGGCGGCGTGTTCTTGGGACAGCGCCCGGCCGCCGGCCATGTCTGCGCCACCGTAGAGGCAGGCGTCCCTGGAATAGCGATCACGGCTCGCAAGTGAGGGGAAAATATGGGCGAGCTGTTCTTATTTGGAGGTGATCTGCCGCGGACCGATACCAAATGGGAACGACCGGGATTCAGTGAAGACTATCAACCCATCGTATTTTCACATCACGGCTTTTCCCGCGCACCAACGAAATTTGCAAGGCTTGACACATTATTTTTAATGTATAAAACATCAATATGACTATACCATATACGATAACGACCGAAGAATCATTAGCAATACAGGTGCCATGATCACAGCCGCACAAATGCGCGCCGCCCGTGCTCTTGCCGGTGTCGATCAGCGTGAGCTCGCCAAGAAGTCAGGTCTATCGGTGCCTACGATTCAACGCATGGAGGCCAGCGACGATGTGATCAGAGGCAATGTGGATTCCCTGATGAAACTCATCGCGGCGATCGAGGGTTTCGGAATCGAGTTGATCGGGGAAGGGATGCTCAGTTCCGGTGGCGGGCGCGGCGTTCGCCTGAAATCTTGAAGTCACGGATGGCCGGCTCCGTGTGCTCCCAACTCTAATTCGGACTCGTTATGATCAAACTCGATACCGTTGAATCGGCCTTTGGCACGATCACCGTATTTAAGAGAAAAACGACCAGCGCGATTACATATGAACAAGGCGGCTGTTGCCAAAGCGAAGCCGACAGCAACGGCATCAGCCTTGCCTCCTACATTCACGCGATCTTTGGTCTCATTCTGCAAACCAAGGCCCGGACGATACTGATGATCGGCTGCGCGGGCGGAACCTTGGCCACGATGCTGGTCCGGGCGGGCTGCAAGGTAACTATTATCGACGTCAATCCGGCTTCGTTCACTCTGGCGAAACAATATTTCGCCTTGCCTGACAGTGTCGAGTGCCGGATCGCCGATGGAAAGTCGTTTTTAAGCTCGGATACAAAACTCTACGATGCAATTGTTCTCGATGCTTTTCACGGCGATCATATCCCGGCACATCTTAAGTCTCTGGGTTTCTATTATCTGGTCAGCGATCGGCTGTCGCGGCGTGGCGCCGTCTTTGCCAACATCCACGTCCAACACGACTGCGATCGTTACGCAGATCGCGTTGCGGACTGCATGGCGAATGTTTTCCCGGAAGTCCGGTTGCTCGATTCCGAAGGATATGATGGCCGCAACGCAATCGTGATGGCTGGCACAGTTGCAAATCTTTGTCCTCCCAACATGATTGTACCGCCGCAGGCGGACCATGATGTTATTGAATCCGAGTTGGCGACGATGAAGTTTCGAGCTTGGAGATCGCTATGACAACAACACAACAATCCCAGCGCTTCCGTGGGCGCTCCAACCTTGGCCCACGTCCCCATCGTTGGCTAAAAACCATCGGTAGGGGCTTACCAGGTCAAGCAATTGCAGGGTGTTTCGGGATGGTCCGATAATCATGTTCGCGGCCCCCAGCGACCTCTTAAAACAAGCCGTGGAATTCCAGCTCGGTGGTGAGGCGACGTTCGTTCAATCGGTGCCTGTCCATGAATCGTTCAAATGGCAAACGACCTGGAACGGGGCCGTTCACATATTCAACCTGATAGATAGCCCGAGCGGAGCGACACGCGCCTATGCCTGGTCTTCCGGACGACCGGACGGTAGTCGGCGGCTCATTGCGGTCCCGCATATCCCTCCCGTTGTCGGCCCCAAGGAAGCTGTCAGAGCGGTGATAATGGCGGAAAAGAGGGTGACGAAATGATCTGCCCACATTGGACGAGGCGGCATTTGGCGGCGTAGGGTGATTGTGGCGGTCAGCGTGCACGGCGCCGGATGAAATGGCGCTGGTTCCAATGCAAGCGGCTTGAGGCGGCGCGATGCAATTAGGGATATTCCTGTGGTGTGTTCTGGCCCTGCTGGCGACAGCCGCCGCCGCGGTTTGCTTTGCGCCGCATCGTGTTGCAACACCGCTGATCTACGCAATGACAGCGACAATTTCGGGGATTCTGTGCGCGGCGGCGTTTCTTGGTCTGGGCGCAGACGATCCCGCCGTCCTGCGGTTGCCGCTGGGGCTACCCTGGGTTGGCGCCAACTTTCACATAGACGGACTGTCGTCGCTGTTTCTTCTCATTGTCAATCTCGGGGCGGCCGGCGCCAGCCTGTATGCCATTGGATACGGCCGGCATGAAGCCTCGCCGCAGCGCGTATTGCCATTTTTTCCGGCCTTTCTGGCAGGGATGAACCTTGTCGTTCTTGCCGGCGACGCATTCACCTTCCTGTTGTCCTGGGAATTCATGTCTTTGACCTCATGGGCGTTGGTGATGGCGCATCATCGCGTCGAGGACAATGTACGTGCGGGTTACGTTTACATCCTGATGGCGAGTTTCGGCACGTTCGCGCTTCTGCTCGCCTTCGGCCTGCTGGCCGGACCGGACGGGCATTATGGATTTGAAGCCATCCGGACAAATCCTATATCGGCATCCCACGCCACGCTTGTGCTTTTTCTGGTCTTGGCGGGGGCCGGCTCCAAGGCCGGCCTGGTGCCCCTCCATGTCTGGCTGCCGCTCGCGCACCCGGCGGCGCCGAGTCATGTTTCCGCGCTGATGAGCGGGGTGATGACCAAGGTCGCGATTTACGCCTTCATCCGCATTGTGTTCGATCTTCTCGGACCGCCGGTCTGGTGGTGGGGGATCGTAGTTCTCGCGCTGGGCGGTGTGACAGCGTTGATGGGAGTGCTCTATGCGCTATTCCAGAACGACCTGAAGCGTGTTCTTGCCTACAGTACGATCGAAAATATCGGTTTCATCTTTGTCGGCCTCGGTCTTGCTCTCGCATTTAGAGCCGACGGATTTCAAACCGCTGCCATATTGGCTCTGACCGCGGCCCTGTTTCATGCGTTCAATCATTCGATCTTCAAAAGCCTATTGTTCTTCGGCTCCGGCGCCGTGCTTACATCGACAGGCGAACGCGATATGGAAAAGCTGGGCGGCCTTATCCACCGCATGCCTGTGACGGCCTTCGCTGTTCTTGTCGGTTGCGCGGCAATCTCTGCTCTGCCGCCGCTCAACGGCTTTGCCTCGGAGTGGCTGACCTTTCAGGCGATCCTGCTGAGCCCGGAGCTTCCGCAATGGGGACTCAAGCTCATCGTTCCGGCGGTGGGGGCGTTGCTGGCGCTCTCCGTCGCGTTGGCCGCTGCTTGCTTCGTGCGGTTTTTTGGCATTGTCTTTCTGAGCCGTCCCCGCAGCCCCGCTGCGGCAGGCGCACATGAGACGGACCGGTTTTCACGCGGCGTGATGCTGGCGCTGGCTCTGGTCTGCCTGCTTGTGGGCATTCTGCCCGGCGTTATCGTCGACGCGATGGCGCCGGCGGTGCAAAGCATGCTTGGCGGGCATATGCCACAACAGTCCTCGGTCGCATGGCTGTCGCTGGTGCCGATAAGCAAGGTCCGTAGCTCCTACAACGGTCTGTTGGTATTCCTGTTCATGACGGTTTCAGCGACATTTGCCGTGTCCGTCATACATCGGCTTGCATCCAAAGCCGTGCGGCGCGCGCCGCCATGGGATTGCGGGTTTCCCGATGCCAGTCCGCTCATCCAATACAGCGCTGGAAGTTTTTCCCAACCGATCCGGCGTGTCTTCGGGACGCTGCTATTCCGCGCGCGCGAGCAGGTCGAGATGCCGCCGCCCGGCGATATGCGGCCGGCGAAGCTTGCTGTCCGTCTTGAGGACCTTGTGTGGGCTGTTCTCTACGTGCCGCTGGCGGAAAGCATTCGTGTTGTGACCGACAGACTGAACGTGCTGCAATTCCTCACCATCAGACGTTATCTCAGCCTCGTTTTCGCGGCGCTTGTGCTGCTGCTCCTGGTGGTCGCGATATGGCGCTGATTCAGGATTTCGCCGTCCAGGGCGTGCAGATGATCCTCATGCTGTTGCTGGCACCGATGGTCACCGGCGTGATACGAAAGTTAAAGGCGCGGTTGTTGCGCCGCCAAGGCCCCTCCATTTTGCAGCCTTATCGCGACCTCGCCCGGCTGCTGCGCAAGGAAGCGGTGCTGGCCGACAACGCCTCCTGGCTGTTCCGCGCCGCGCCCTATCTCATCTTTGCCGCGACCTGGGTGGCCGCGGCACTGGTGCCGACCTTCGCGACAGGCTTGCTGTTCAACTGGACAGCTGACCTGATTGCCATCGTTGCCCTGCTGGGCAGCGCGCGATTCTTCTTGGCGCTTGCGGGCATGGACGTCGGTACGAGTTTCGGTGGCATCGGCTCCAGCCGCGAAGTCATGATCGCCACACTCGCCGAGCCCGCGATGATC
>DATEEB010000261.1:0-3578 GCA_035281345.1 Rhizomicrobium sp.
CCCTTGTTCGAAACCATCGAGGATTTGCGCCAGAGCGCCTCGGTGATGGAGTCTTATTTTCAGGCCGCCCTGCCCCGGGCGATGATCGCCGCCCAGGACAATCTCCAGGAAGTGATGATCGGCTATTCCGACAGCAACAAGGATGGCGGTTACGTCACCTCCAACTGGGAAATCTATTCCGGCATTGCGCGGCTGGTGGCGCTGGGACAAGAGCGCGGTATCCGCATGCGCTTCTTTCATGGCCGCGGCGGCGCGGTGGGCCGCGGCGGCGGCTCCAGCTTCGACGCCATACGCGCCCTGCCCGCCGAGGCTTCGGCCCACGGCATCCGCATCACCGAGCAAGGCGAAGTGGTGGCGTCCAAATATGGAGACCTGACGATCGGCCAAGCCAGTCTGGAAACCATTGTCACCGCCGGACTGTTGGCCGAACTGTCGCCGCAGGATGACGCCGTGGATCACGATGGCGGAGCGCTATTGGGCGCGCTTTCCGATACCGCCTTCAAGACCTATCGCGGCCTGGTCCATGAAACGTCCAAATTCGAGACCTATTTCCGCCAGGCGACTCCCTTGCTGGAAATCGCCGATTTGAAGATCGGCAGCCGCCCCGCCTCGCGCACCACCTCGTCCAAAATCGAGGATTTGCGGGCCATTCCCTGGGTCTTTTCCTGGTCTCAAGCCCGGGTGATGCTGCCGGGCTGGTTCGGCTTTGGCAGCGCGGCGCGAAAGGTTGGGCTGGAGCAGCTAAAGCCTCTCCATAAAAAATCCGCTTTCTTCCGCACCATGCTGGCCAATATGGAAATGGTCCTGACCAAGTCGAGCCTGCCGATCGCCCGGCACTATAGCGAACTGGTGGAAGACCGCGCCTTTGCGCAAAGCGCGATGACGCGGATCGAAGAGGAATGGGTCTTAACCCGCGACGCGGTGCTCTCGATTACCGGACAGGGTGAATTGCTGGCGCAGAATCCGCGCCTGGCGGACTCTATCAAGAGCCGTCTTCCCTATGTGGACGCGCTCAATCATTTGCAAGTCGATCTCTTAAGGCGGCGGCGCGAGGGCGATGCCAGCCGCAATATTCACGCAGGAATTCATATGTCGATAAACGGCGTCGCGGCGGGTTTGCGCAACAGCGGCTGATAGGCAAAACGTAGTGAAGCGGTTTCTATAAGCAGGGTGCTGGAGGATTGTCATGAAAGTGGGTGTATTTACGCCGCTATTGTCGGCCTTGCCGCTGGAGGATGTTCTCAAGAAGCTCAAATCCTTAGGCATCGACACGGTCGAATTCGGCACCGGCAATTATCCCGGCGACGCCCATGCCAGGCTGTCCATGCTGGACAATCCGGCCGAACTTCAAACCTTCAAAAGCAAGATCGCTGACGCGGGCATCACCATCTCAGCCCTGTCCAGTCACGGCAATCCGCTGCACCCCGACAAGGAAATTTCGCACAAGCACGCCGAGACCAGCCGCAAGACCATCCTGCTGGCGGAAAAACTGGGCGTGCAGACGGTGGTGGATTTCTCGGGCTGCCCCGGCGATTCCCCCAACGCCAAATTTCCCAACTGGGTCACCTGCCCCTGGCCGACCGAATATCTCGACATGCTCAACTGGCAATGGGACGAGGTGGTGACCCCTTACTGGAAGGCGCACGGCAAATTCGCCGCCGACCATGGCGTGAAGATCGCCATCGAAATGCACCCGGGCTTTGTCGTCTACAATCCCGAGACCCTGCTGAAGCTGCGCGCCATTGCGGGACCTGCCGTGGGCGCCAATCTCGATCCCAGCCATTTGTTCTGGCAGGGCATCGACCCGATCCAGGCGGTGCGCGTCTTGGGCGACGCCATTCACTATGTCCATGCCAAGGATACCCAGCTTTATGCCGCCAATATGCCCAAGGTGGGCGTGCTGGACACCAAGCCCTATACCCAGGAACGCGACCGGTCCTGGATGTTCCGCACCGTCGGTTATGGCCACAGCGCAGAATGGTGGAGCGAATTCATCTCCACCTTGCGCATGTACGGCTATGACCATGTGCTGTCCATCGAACACGAAGACAGTTTGATGTCGCCTGACGAAGGATTGACCAAGGCGGCCACGCTGCTGAACCAGCTGGTGATCAAGGAAAAACCTGCTGCGGCTTGGTGGGTGTGAGCATGTTCTCCCCAGGTCGAAGCAGCCTGCGTTGCCGTCCGGCGAGACGATCCGCCAGGAGCAAGGCGAAGAGCGATGCGGGCACATCGGTCGAGCCTTGCGACGCCGCGGGCGGCCGCCGGACGGCAACCCGGAGGGCCGCGGTCTTTTGCGCCGCGGGTGCGTCGAAGGGCTCGACCGTAGTTCCGCTACGACCTTCGCCCTTCTCCTGCCCGCGTCACAAAATCCCTGCGGCGCAGGCGATTCCACCTGGGGAGAACATGCTCCAATGAACCGTATCCGCACGGCGGTCATCGGCACGGGCTTCATGGGCCGGGTCCATCTGGAGGCGCTGCGCCGCATCGAAAATGTAGATGTGGTGGAGATTGCCGCCACCAGTCCGGAGAAAGCGCGCGAGGCGGGCGCCGGTTACAATGTGCTGAACGCCACGGGCGATTGGCGGGATGTGATCGTCGATCCCTCCATCGACGCGGTGCACATCGCCACCCCCAATGTGTCGCATTTTCCTATCGCCAAGGCGGCGTTGGAAGCTGGCAAGCATGTCCTGTGCGAAAAGCCGCTGGCGATGAATGTCATCGAGGCTCAGCAACTGACCGATCTGGCGGCGGCCAAAAAAACACGCGCAGGACTGTGCCACAATCTGCGTTATTATCCGATGGTGCAGCAGATGCGCCGCATGCGCGAGGACGGCGCCTTTGGCGAGATCCTGGTGGTCCAGGGCACCTATTCCCAGGACTGGATGCTGTACGAGACGGATTGGAACTGGCGGGTGGATCCCAAGGTCAGCGGCCCATCGCGGGTGATGGCCGATATCGGTTCGCATTTCTTCGATATGGCCGAACATGTCAGCGGGCTGAAAGTCACCGCGGTGTGCAGCGATCTGCAGATTTTCCACCCCACGCGCAAACAGCCACTTGTTGATTCAAGTGGGGGCGGCGGCGAGAGTTTCTCCGGCAAGCTGGGTTCTTCCAGCGACACGGTGAACACGCCTATTGTCACCGAGGATTTCGGCGCCACCCTGTTTCGCATGGGCAAAGCGCGCGGCAGCATGACCGCCAGTCAAGTTTCGGCGGGACGCAAGAACGGATTGGTGCTGGAAATCTACGGCACCAAGGGCGGCGCGGCCTGGCGTCAGGAATCACCGGAAGAGCTGTGGCTGGGGCATCGCGATGCGCCAAACCAGATCCTGATGAAGGACCCCGCGCTGCTTCAGGAAAAAGCGCGCGGTTTCGCGGACTATCCCAGCGGCCATGCCGAAGGCTATCCCGACACCTTCAAACAGCTGTTCCGCCGCTTTTATGCGTCCATCGCCGATCCGGCGCTGACGCCGGACTATCCGCAAATGGCTGACGGCTTACGGCAATTGAAGATCCTGGAAGCCGAGCTTGCCAGCCACAGAAGCCATGCCTGGGTGGATGTGCCCGCCTGATCC
>DATEEB010000262.1:0-4827 GCA_035281345.1 Rhizomicrobium sp.
TTTTCACGTCTAATTTCAACGGTAACACCGCGTCGCGAGAAGAACTGCGAAGCAGCGTGGGCGCGGGTTATAGGTGCGGGGTCCGGGCAAGTCAAACGCAAAAATTGCCAAAAAAGCGGTTTTTTTCAGGGGCCTGTGGACTCGGTTCCAGGCGCCAAACGCACTTTGCTACCGCTCTATATATAGATGTGTGCCGCTTCTCAGCCACCGCGGACAGAAATCCCTTTGGGCCCACCATTGGCTCACATCAGCGCCTCATGCTGCGGCGCGCCATTTAATACCAGTAAACAAAAGGTTTCCGCGCAGGTCTTGGTGTTCAGGATTCCGGTATGGGTACCGCGCAATCAGTTCGCTGAGTGGTATAACATATTGAAATTACATGTATTTTAAGAAAGTCGCGCCTATGCCCCCTACTCGGGTCGCACCAATTCCCTAAAGCCGCTGGTCCGCCATATGGCGCAGGTCGGCGGCTTCCAGATTGGTCACCACGATACCATCGGCGCGATTGTAGCGGACGTCGGCGCTATCGATCCAAACGATCTTGTCGTTGTCGAGCCGCACCAACAGCGCGGCAACATTGCCGCTTGGCGCATGCGCTGTGTCGATCACCGTGCCCACGCGATTGCCATCCAAAAGTTCGACGCGCTCGCCGATCAAGTTGGCGTCCCGTTCCACGACCACCCATTTCACATAGCGATCCGGCCATACACCGCGGCGATAGGCGGCGCGTTCCGCCGCGTAGCGCGCGCGCAGACTTTCATACATCGCGCTGCGGTCTTGATAGTGTTCCTTGCGCGCCTGATAGGCTTGTTGCTCCACTTGGTTCTGTTGAAGCTGGTTCTGATACTGCTGCTGTTGCGCCTGATATTGGGCATTGTTGGCTTCGGTTTGCGCGTTGGCGGCGGCACTATTGGCCGCGACTTGGTTGTTGATGGCCGCAGTCTCGGCTTTTTCCGCCGGCGTGGAATGGGTGGTGGGCATGCCATTGGCGTCCACGCGATCCCCAGTTGGCCTGGAATAGGAGCCTTGTGACAAAGCAGCCGGCGATGCGATCAGAAAAGTTGAAAAAGCCAAGCCGCTCGCGGCGCTCAAAAACAAGGATTTCATGGCCCTAAAGCTCCTTTGGTCACGTGCCAAAGCAACGTGCGGAGCCTTCGCCAGTTCCGCAATCGATCCATTTGGCGATGGGAACTTGAGTTCCTTAAACCGCGGCGGAGATATAGTCGCGCAGCGCGGCGGCCTCGCTGACGGTTTCGGCAATGCGTGTTTTGACCACATCGCCAATCGAGATCATGCCGCATAACCGCTTATTGTCATCCAACACCGGAACATGGCGGAAGCGTCCCCGGGTCATCACTTCCATGACACTTTCCACCGTATCGGTTTCCACACAGGTTTCCGGCGCCGGCGTCATATAATCACCCACCTGATCGTTCAGCGCCGCCGCACCGCTTGCGGCAATGGCCCGCACCAAGTCCCGTTCGGAAAAGATCCCGGTTAGCACGCCGCTTTTGTCCATTACCACCAGCGCGCCGATGCGCTTTTCGGCAAGCAGCCGGGCGGCATCCTGGATCGTGGCGCCGGTGGTGATGGCGACGATGTCCCGCCCTTTGCCGTGCAAAATATGCCTGACTTGCATGCGACGCTCCTCCCATATCGGATTTCGTCCGCAAAACGGATTTGCGGACGAAACGCAAAGCCGGCCGGGGGCACCCCGGTCTGTTGGAGCAATGCTGCGCCTGCCGCCCGAGCCCTGGCAAGACGCAATCGTTGCCGCGGTGCAGCAGGTTCAAGCCCGCTACGCTTAAAAAGCGCCGGAAACCGCCATTTGCCCCGCAACAAGCCGCCTTGAGCCTGAGTCCAATCTAGGGCAAAAGGGCGCCCTTCCCGTGTCATCAGCCTCACCTCTCAGGGGCTGAAGTTTTGGATGGCGCTGTGGCCGAGAGGCTGTCACGCCCGCGAAGCGGGCAAAGTGCGAATGCCTTCAGCCTCCTCTCAGGCTGAAGTTTTTGGATGGAGCTGTGGCCGAGAGGCTGAAGGCGGCGGTTTGCTAAACCGTTATACGGTTGTAAAGCCGTATCGAGGGTTCGAATCCCTCCGGCTCCGCCATTCCCTGCTGCCGCAGGGATGAACTTTCAACCACCACGAAATAGCAGGGGATGGCGGAGCCGGATCGGTACTACCGTGCTTTTTTGCTCCACGGCCGCGCGCATTGTACCCCTTAAGCCTGGGCTGTCCGTTCGGGCGGCGACAGGCGCGGGATAAAGCGCGGCATCACGGCCGCCCAGCGCCGGTATTCGTCGCCGAACTCGGCTTCGATGTCTTTTTCTTCTTTCAGCGCCAGACGCAGATACATGATTGTCAGGATGGGGAACATCACAAGCGTTGGCAAGGTCGGCCATTGCAGCAGAAAACCAAACATTATGAATATAAACGCGGCGTACTGCGGGTGGCGCATGCGCGCGTAGATGCCGGTGGTCGCGAGTCTGTGACGGCGCTGCGCTTTCCACAGCACATGCCATGAATAGGAGAGCATCAGGAAGCCGCCGAAGATGAAGATGTTGCTCAGGATATGAAAGACGTCGAAATGCGGGTCGCCCTTGAGGCCGAGCAGCGTGTGCAGAAGATGGCTATTGTCGTGCGTCAGGAGATCGATGCTGGGATAATGCGCAGTGAGCCACCCCGCGAAGAGATAGATGCTCAAGGGAAAGCCATACATCTCGACGAACAGCGCAAGGACAAAGGCGGAGAAGGCGCTGAAGCTGCGCCAGTCGCTCGTCGTCCGCGGCTTGAAGAAGCTGAAGGCAAAGCCGATGAACATGACCGAATTGAGGATGACCAGGCCCCAGAGGCCGTAAGCCTGTGCGTCGGTGGCGTGTTTCATTGCCGGCCCCCCTTGTCGTCTATGTCGCGGTGATCGTGATGGCCGTGACCGCCATGCATAAAGATGTGCATCAGCGGACAGGCGAGCAGGAGCAGGTATGGCGCAAACCCAAGCAGGTGCGCCGTATGGCCCGCGTAGATCAGGAAGGCGAGGATCGCCACGGCGGCGCAGGTAACGATCCCGGTGCGCGACCCGAGCCAGTCCTGCAGGCTGCTGTGATGGGAATGCTCAGACTGATGCGGCAGCGACATAGCTTGATCCTTTCGTGGCTGTGGCTGCGGTGGCATACGGGCCGAAGACCGATCCTTCGGCGATCGCTGTCTTCATTATGTCCGAGGCTTTTTGCCGGATGCCGCGGCTGACGCCGCCGGCGCATTTGATGTCGGCGAATACCGCGGCGGGCCGGTCGACGGCGTGCCGATCCGGCCGACGAAAACGACCGTCGCTTCCCTGATCTCCAGCTTCATGATGTCACGGTTTTGCGGCCGAACAGCAGCGAAGCGAAGCGCGGCCACAGATTGTAGAAAAACACGAAGGTAGCCGCGACGAACCAGCCATACAACATGCTGAGCACGAGCCCGTAAATGAAGCTCGGCAGCGTCAGCAGGCTGAATTGCGGAAAGATCTGCGTCAGCATGACGTGGCCGGCAAGATCGGGCGCGACGAACCACATCGCGACGCAGAGCACGTACAGCACCTGAAACAGCATGCAGGTGGCAAACATCGGGGGCAGGTAAGAAAGCTGTTGCTGTCTGTCCATGGTCAATGTCCTTTCTGCCTAGGGTACGGGGTGGTGGGCTCGGTGATCTTCGGGCGAGACGGGCGCCGCGTTGTTCGGCGCTGGGGCTGCGGGAGCGGCGTTGTTCGGCGCGGGAGCGCCCGGCATGCCACCGCTCATCATACTGCCCATCATGCCGTGCATGGCGCTCATCTTCTGCATGCTCACCATCATGGCGGCCATATGGTCGTGCATTTTCTTCAGATGCTCATTCTGGGCGGTATCCTTGGCATCCTTCATCATGCCTTTGACCTCGCCCATCATCATATCCATGTCCTTTTGCATCGCGGCCATCTCGCCCATCATCGGACAGGCCATCATCTTGCCGGCGGCGACCTTGGGCGCTTCTGCCTTCGGCGCGACGTCACTCTGGGCGGAAGCTGCTACCGGCAGGGCCATCAATGCCGATACCAAACAGGCTCTGATCAGATGTTTCATGGTGCTCTCCTTTGTGCTTGCCGGTTGGGCGATCCTATTTTCATCGTCCTAGGTCCGCGGCGGCGCGCCTTGATTTTGGTCAAGCCCCAGCAAACCGTCCGTATTCAGAACCTATCTGGCAGTTATGCACTTATCGCAGGATCGCTTTAGGTGATCGCATTAATGATACAAAGTCCGGCAAATGACACTTTGATCCAAATCAACCCTGAAGCCCGCTTTATATGAGCAAATGCTGATGTTCGGTCTTGAAGAGACGCTCGCCCGCTCCTACTTCTGGGTCAAGGTTCAGAGGAGCGCATAGATGGATAAGGATACTTCGCACCCGAAACAGGACCAGGATCATTCCGTTGCTCATGGTTGTTGCGGCGGCAAGCACAAGCAATCGGTCGAGCAGCAGAAGACAGAAACCGGCTGCGGTTGCGGCGACAAGCCCGCCAAACAGAATGAACCGTCATCCTGCTGCAGGTAGCATACGGCCCGCCGGGAGATGCAGTGGCTGGCGGCAGAGTTCGGCTTGTCTCCCTCAGCTCGAACGCAGATCCAGGCAAACTTCAACATCGACCATCCGATTGCCCGGAAATATGGACTTGGTTCGTATTTCTGCCCCTAATCTGCGCGAAGTAGCCGCTGCTTCGTCCGGTCAGGGAGACTGAGGTTTCTTTCCGTGTCAGATTTTCAACGCCATCCGTCCCATAATGGCATCTTTCCGCACGATCCGATGATAGAG
>DATEEB010000263.1:0-4207 GCA_035281345.1 Rhizomicrobium sp.
TGATGCGGATCATCGAACCGGTGGCGGGCCTGCCGCGCATCGCCATCCGGGTGCGTCCCACCCAGTTTTACGGCAATCCCATGAAGCGCAAGGTGGCGGGCTCCAGCCATGTGACCTATGGCGAGCCGCCCCTGATCCGACTGACCACCGATGCGTCCTTGTCCTATATCCAGCATGAGACGCCGTTCGCGCTGACGCGGCCGCTGCATCTGGTGTTCGGACCGGATGAGCCTTTCATGGGCGACATCTCCTCCACGGTGCGCGATTTTTATGAGCGCACCCGCGATCATTGGCGCGAATGGGTGCGCCGCCTGTCGATCGCCTATGAATGGCAGGAAGCCAGCATACGCGCCGCCATCACCCTCAAACTTACGACCTTCGAGGAGACCGGCGGCATTGTCGCGGCCCTCACCACCTCGCTGCCGGAGGCGCCGCATTCCGGGCGCACCTGGGACTATCGCTATTGCTGGCTCCGGGATGCTTATTTTGTGGTGAAAGCGCTCAATGCCATCGGCGCCACTCGCTCGATGGAGCAGTATATCGCCTATATCCTCTCCATTGCCGGCAATGTGGAAACCTTGGCGCCGTGTTACGGCATCGTGCCTTCGGAAGATCTCACCGAATGGATCGCGCCGGACCTCAAAGGCTTTGAAGGCCATGGCCCGGTGCGTATCGGCAATGCCGCGGTGGAACAGGTGCAGCACGATGCCTATGGCAGCGTCATTCTAGCGGCGACGCCGATGTTCTTCGACAAGCGTCTGCCTTATCCCGGCGACGAAAGCCTGTTTCGCCTGTTGGAGAAGCTGGCGCGGCAATGCGCTCATCTGGCCCTGGAGCCCGATGCGGGCATCTGGGAATTCCGCGGCCGCAAGCGTATCCATACCCATTCGGGCGCCATGTGCTGGGCGGGCTTGAGCCGCACCGCGGCGATCGCGGCGCGCCTGGGCCTTCAGGATCGCGCCCGTCATTGGCAGGATCTGGCGGATTCGATCGGCGGAGAACTTCTGCGGCGGGTATGGAATCCCAAGCGCAATGCGTTCGCCGCCGCCGAAGGCGTGGATGACATGGATGCCAGCGTGCTGCTGCTGCCGGAACTGGGGCTGATTGACGCGGGCGATCCGCGCTTTGCTTCCACCGTCGCCGCGATCGAACAAGATTTGGTGCGCGGCCGCCATGTGATGCGCTATGCGGCGGAAGACGATTTCGGCCTGCCGGAAACCGAATTTCTGGTTTGCCGCTTCTGGCTGATTGACGCGCTGGCGGCGCTCGGCCGCCGCGAGGAAGCGCGCGAGCGGTATCAGGACGCGCTGGCGCTGCGTAACGCCTATGGACTGTTGGCGGAAGATGTCCATCCGCAAACCGGCGCCTTGTGGGGCAATTTTCCCCAGACTTATTCCATGGCGGGGGTCATCCTCAGCGCGATGCGGCTGAGCCAGAGCTGGGAGGACCGCTATTGGCACGCCTCTTCATAATCTCCAACCGCGTCGCCATTCCCGGCGCGGCCAGCCAGCCCGGCGGCCTGGAAGTGGTGCTCAAGGCCACCTTGCGCAAGCATCCTTGCGTGTGGCTGGGATGGAGCGGGGAGGTGCAGGCAAAGCCGCGCACCAAGACGGTCGTGCATGGCCGTAACAGCTATATCGTCACCGATCTCAAGCCCGAGGATTTCGACGAATATTATAACGGCTTCGCCAACCGGGTGTTGTGGCCGATTTTTCACTACCGCCTGGATCTGGCGGAGTTTTCCCGCCGCGATTTGTCCGGCTATCTGCGCGTCAATGAACATTTTGGCGACGAATTGGCCAAGGTGCTCAAGCCCGACGATATCGTCTGGGTGCATGACTATCATTTGATTCCCTTGGCCAAGGCGCTTCGGGCGCGCGGGCTGAACAACCGCATCGGCTTCTTCCTGCATATTCCGCTACCGCCGCCGGAAATCCTTACCGCCATGCCCAATCATGAAACCTTGATCCCGTCCTTGGGCGGGTACGATCTGGTGGGATTTCAGACCGACGGCGACGCCGCCAATTTCGCGCGCTATCTGGCCAAGGAGTTGGGCACGCCGTCTCATATGTCCCTGCGGCTGGGCAGCGGCGGCCGCGCCATGCGCATCGGCACCTTTGCGGTGGGAATAGAGACCCGCGAATTCACGCGTTTGGCGCGACGCGCGGTCAAGACCAAATTTGTGGAGGAGGTGGTTCGCTCTATTCCCGGAGCCTTGATGATCGGCGTGGACCGGCTGGATTATTCCAAAGGCATTACCTTGCGCTTGGAGGCCTATGAGCGCTTCTTGGCGGCCTATCCGCAATGGCACGGCAAGATCACCTATCTGCAAATCACCCCCAAGAGCCGCAGCACCATCAAGGAATATTCCGAAATGGAAGCGGCGGTGAATAGCGCCGCGGGCCGCATCAATGGCGCCTATAGCCAGGCAAGCTGGTCTCCGGTGCGATATGTCAACCGGCCCTACAACCGCACCGCCTTGGCCGGACTGTTTGCGGCGGCGCGGGTGGGGCTGGTGACGCCCATGCGCGATGGCATGAATCTGGTGGCCAAGGAATATATCGCCGCCCAGGACCCCGAGGACCCGGGCGTGTTGATCTTGTCGCGCTTCGCCGGAGCGGCGGATGAATGCCGCGCCGCCTTGCTGGTCAATCCCTACGATCCGGATGCGGTGGGGGCTGCGATCGCCCTGGCCGTGGCGATGCCCAAGGAAGAACGCAAAAAGCGGCACGCCGCGCTCTATGCCGCCTTGTTGCGAAACGATATCGGCAAATGGGGCGACCGATTCTTGAAAGCCCTGGTGCAGCAGGACAAGAAAAATCCCTCCGCCGAAGCGCTCGATTTCACCGATATCGCCCTCAGCCTGCCAAAGCTTCCGCCCGGGTCCACGCCGGCGACCCGGCAATAATTTCTTACCGCGGCATGGACATAGCCGCTTGGCTTTGCAAATTTGCGCTCGTGTCGTGGTTTCGAAGTTCGCCATATCATCGATATGGGCCTCTGAGGCGAACTTCGAAACCAAACGACACGAGATTCGATAAGTTTCTAGTGTCCTTCGATTCTGAAATTCGCCTGGAGGGCGATATAGAGATCATGCGAATTTCAGAATCGGGACACTAGGGGGAACGATGCCGGAATTTGCAATCGCCGATGACGGCATCGCGTTGGCTTACGAGCGGCAGGGCGAAGGCCCCGCCATCGTGCTGGTTCATGGCTTTGGCTCCAGCCGGATGCAGAACTGGAAATCCACCGGCTGGTATGGCGGATTGACCGCGGCGGGTTTTTCCATCGTCGCCATGGATTGCCGCGGCCATGGCGACAGCGGCAAGCCGCACGATGAAAAACTCTATGGCCATGACCGCATGACGCAAGACATCGTCGCTGTCATGGACGCTTGCGTCCTGCCGCAGGCCAGGATCCTGGGCTATTCCATGGGCGGGTTTATCGGCTTGCGTTTGCTGGCGGCGCATCCCGAGCGGGTGGTGAAATTGGCGATCGCGGGGGTGGGCGAAACCTATCTGCAGGACCGCATCACCGCACCCCAGGCGCGTGCCGCGTTGGCGGATGCGCTGTTGACCGCCGATAAAGACAGCATCACCGATCCGCGCGCGATGATGTTTCGTGCCTTCGCCGACCAGCCTGGCAAGGACCGCTTCGCCTTGGCGGCCTGCATGCGGGCGATGTCGCCGCATCTTCCCTTGGAGACCTTGGCGCAACTGCGGCGGCCGATTCTGGTGGTGAATGGCGGTGAAGACGCAACCGCCGGCAGGCCTGAACCGCTGGCGGCGGTGTTCGCCCAAGGCCGCGCCGTTATGGTTCCCGGGCGCGATCATATGTCGGCGGTGGGCGACAAGCATACGCGCCAAGCCGTGATCGACTTTTTCAGCTAAAGCGCAATCCGAAAAAAATCGGGAGCTGGCGCATCGCTTGGCCGGAATGACAAGCGAAAACAATTCACTCTAAGCGCGGCAGCGCGCGCTCCCTGTATGAGCCCCAAACGCGATGCGGAGGAATAGGGCGTTCTATTGCGCGCGGACAATGTACATGGTTTGTTCCCACCATGCTACCCTCGCAATTTCAGGCTTGGTTCGCGGCGCGCGGTTGGCAGCCGCGCGCGCATCAGTTGGCGCTGGTGGATCATGCGGCAAAGGGCGAAAGCGTTTTGCTGGTGGCCCCCACCGGCGGCGGCAAGACCTTGGCCGGCTTT
>DATEEB010000264.1:0-6480 GCA_035281345.1 Rhizomicrobium sp.
CGAAAATCTTCCCAACTCCACATAAGGCACCCGACACCCAAATCATGCTCGTTTTATATTTTTAGAGCATGTGCGTCCGTTGCGATTGGTTAGCATTCACGATCGCGATGACGCAGAAAAGTTCCATGCGCAGCAATTGCATAGATGGACGATATCTAATCATGTCCGGCCGTCCCGTCCAGGAACATTGGCGTGACACGACGGCTGTTGATCCATCACTTTAAATGACGTTTGCGCGCATCGCGCGCTCACAATTTCGGCAACGGCCTAGCCGATGCCGCGTTCGGCGACCCACAGCATACTGCCACTATAGTGACAAAAAAGCCGCCTTCTGGAAAGGCGCTTCAAGCAGCCGACATCTTGCCGCTCAATCGCGCTCCCATGCCGATTAGCGGGGGCACTGCCCGTAGCACAGCCAGGCCCGCCAGGCGGGCGTTATCGTTAATAGCAAAAAAGGCGAACAAGGACGAGGCCCAAATGCGCGGCGCAAACCGGCGATGCCATTGCGCCGCATAACCGGCTTCGCGCCCGGCGATCAGGAGCCGCGCCAACAAGGCGGAAGACTGGATCGCCATGCTGATGCCTTCGGCGATCACCGGATGCGCCTCGCCCGCGATATTGCCGGTGAAGAATATCTTGCCGTCATAACGGGGCCTTATTCCCGGGCGGATCGGACCGGCGGAAAGAAAATCGCCGTCCAACACCGCGCCGCTCAGCGCCTCGCGCGCGCCGCGCGTGGTGGCCAGGATATGCGCAAGCACCGCTTGCGCGGCCCTGCCGCCATGATCGCGGCGCGCTTTCGCCAAGGCATCGCGCCGGATGCAACAAGACAAGGATGTACGGCCCGCGTCACTCTGCACCAATCCGCCATAGCCTCCGGGAAAGGCCAGCAGCGGCATTCGGCCGGGCGGCAAGCGGCTATCCCGGAAATGCGCCTTGAAGGCCAACAGGTCGGACGGCGCATCTTTGCGCGCCAAGGCAAAGACGCCTTTGGCATTCCAGGAACCGCAAGCCGCGATCACATGACGCGCCACTATTTCGTGCCCATCCTTAAGGACGCAAAGGCTGGTTTGCGGACCGTGATGAACCGCAACAATCTCCGCCGGTTGCAACAGGTGCGCGCCGGCCGCAACCGCGGCATCGCGCAGCATCAGATCCAGATGCTCCCGCCCCAGCGCCCTGCCCCAGAATTTTTCCTCGCCGCGCGCCATCAGCATGGTGTTGCCCGCATAGATACCGATGTGTGTCACCGGCGGACCGGCGGCGGCGCAAAAGCCCCCCGCCACGCCGCACGCCTCAAGCACTGGCAGGGTGGGGGCGGAGAGGAATTCGCCGCACACTTTGCGGCGGGGAAATTCGCTTTTTTCGATCAGCGCCACGACCCAGCCGGCCCCGGCCAACAACCGTGCCGCCGCCGATCCGGCGGGTCCAGCCCCGATGATGACCGCGTCAAACAGCACGGGCGCAAAACACATGCGTGAAGGGAAAAGCCGAATATTCTTGAAGCATCCATCCATTTTGCGGCCACAGGGCGGACAATTCGGCGCCGCGAAATCCGGCGCGCACGCTGGCAACTGCGTCATGCCGCGTCACATCATTGGCGCCCAGGACGCCGACCAGCCGCGCCGCCATCAGCGCCAAAGCCGAACGGCGCGGTTCGCAGGCGACAAAGGCTTTGGCACGCGCCGCCGCCAGAGCCAGAAGCACCTTGAGCGCCGCATCGTCTAAATGATGCAAAAACAGATTGGCGACGACGATATCGCAATCCAATTGCGGCAGGGTCCGGAAGATGTTGCCTTGCCGGGTTTCACAACGCCAACCCAAAGCGGCGAAATCGGCTTGGGTCTTCGCCGTGACGATACTCTGGCGGTCGAGAATAACCGCCCGCACGCCGGGCCAATGACGTGCCAGCCGCCGCGCCAGGCGCAGCAGAAAACGTCCATCGCCGCCGCCAAGATCGGCCAGCACTTTGGGCGCGGCCAGTCCTTTCACGGCCTTCGCCAGGATCGCGCTTTGCCGCATGACGCCATTGATCCGTGCCAGGTCGCGGCGCGAGCGGATCGCACGGGGATCGTCTGGCGCCAGAACGTCCAGCAATTCCGGTATCAGGGCGCGCCCAGACATGAAAATCACGCCGCCATGCGAAACAGCATGGTCTCGGCCACCAGTCCCGGACCGAAGGACATGGCGCAACCATTTTGTTCCGGTTCGGCGTCCCGCATCAGCCGGTCCAGCACAAACATCACCGTGCCCGAAGACATGTTGCCATAGTCGTTCAAGACGCCGCGCGAGGCGGCGAGCGCCTGGGGCGGCAAAGCAAAGGCCTGCTCCACCGCATCGAGCACCGTGCGCCCGCCGGGATGGATGGCCCATAGAGCGATATCGTTGGCGCCCTCCAAAATCTCGTCGCGGGCATTCGTCAACGCGGCGCGAATGGCGCCCGGCACCGCGCCCGACAGCACCATGTCGAAACCCTGCTGGCGGATATGCCAGCGGATCAATTCGCGCGTGTCCGGCACCAGGGTGGCGCGAAAGCCGCGCATGTGAACGCCCACCGGATCGGCACTGACCAAGGCCGCCGCACAACCGTCGGCGAACAACAGGAAGGACAGGATTTCCTCGAGATCGTCGGTTTCGTGCAGATGCAGCGTGCAAAGCTCCAAATTCACCGCCAACACCCGCGCCGAAGGCTGGGAGCGCACGATATGGCGCGCCAGCTTCAGCGCGTTGATGGCGGCATAGCAACCCATGAAGCCCACCATGGTGCGTTCCACCGAAGACGGCAGGCCGCAACGCTCCACCAATTCCAGATCGATGCCGGGCGCGGAAAACCCGGTACAGCTGGTGACGATGACATGGCTGATCCGGGAACGGTCCTCGCCTTGCAGCAGCTTTTCCGCCGCCGCCGCCGCCAATCGCGGCGCACAGGTCTCGAATTTCTTCATGCGCGCCGCCGTGTCGGGGAACGCGCCCAGGCGATAGAAGCCTTCGCTGTCCACCGCCGCGCCCTTCGCGCCCGGTTCCAGGAAGGAATAGCGATGGGCAATGCCGCTGCGATCCGCCATGCGGTTGAACAGCGCCAAACGGCGATGGTCGTGTTGCAGCATCTGCTGGCCGAAGCGCAAAAACGTATCATGCACGTCATGCGGCGGCGCGGCCGTGGCGATCCGGTTGATGAAAACATCACGCATACTGGACCCCGGCGCTTCTATGACGGCTGTAGAATATCCCTATGCGGCGTCACCACAGACGAACCCGATCGGCGGGCGCCAGATAGTATTTGTCGCCCGGCTTCACCTCGAAACTGTCGTACCAGGCGTCCATATTGCGGGTCGGGCCGATCACCCGGAACTCCGCGATCGCATGCGGATCCGACAAGGTGCGGGTGCGAATGGCGCTCTCGCGCATCTTGGTGCGCCACACCTGCCCGAAGGACAAGAACAGCCGCTGGTCGCCCGTCAGACCGTCGATCACCGGCGCCGGCTTGCCATTAAGCGACAGGTGATAGGCCTTGAGCGCGATCGCCAGCCCCGCATTGTCGGCGATATTCTCGCCCAGGGTGTTCTGACCGTCGAGATGCAGCCCTGGCAGGGGCTCGTAAGCGCCATACTGCTTCACCAAGGTCGCGGACCGGGCATCGAAATTTTCCCGGTCTTCCTTGGTCCACCAATTCTGCAAGATGCCCTTGCCGTCATATTTGCTGCCCTGATCGTCAAAGCCGTGGCTGATCTCATGGCCGATGACCGCGCCAATGGCGCCGTAATTCACCGCATCGTCGGCGGCGGGGTCGAAGAAGGGCGCCTGCAGAATGGCGGCGGGAAACACGATCTCGTTGAAGGACGGATTGTAATAGGCGTTGATGGTGGACGGCGTCATGCCCCACTCGCTCTTGTCCACCGGCTGGTTGATGCGCGCCAGATCGCGGTTCCACTCAAAGACGCCGGCGCGCTGGGCATTGCCGACCGGATCGCCGCGCACCACCGAGAAAGCCGAATAGTCGCGCCATTTGCTGGGATAGCCGATCTTGGGGGTGAATAGATGCAGTTTTTCCAGCGCTTTGGCGCGGGTCTGGGGACCCATCCAGTCCAGGGTCTGGATGTCGGCTTCATAGGCTTTCATCAGGTTCGACACCAAAAGATCGGCCTTGGCCTTGGCGTCGGGCGGGAAGTAGCGCGCCACATAAAGCTTGCCCAGGGCCTCGCCCATCTGCCGGTCCAACAAATGCACCGCGCGGGTGCGGCGATCGAGCTGCTGGGTGCGCCCCTGCAAGACCGTGCCATAGAAAGAAAAGGCCAGATCGTCGAACCGCTTGGGCAGATAGGGCGCGAAGGCGTGCAGATAATGCACGGTCAGATAATCGCGCCAGGTTGAGACCGGTGTATTCTTGAAGATGGTGGCCAGAGGTCCGAAGGCGGATTTTTCCGCCACGATCACATAACGTTCATGGCCGTCGGGTTTTTTCAGCGGGATCGCAACCTCGCCCAAAAACGCATCCCAGGAAAAATCGGGCGCCAGCGTCTTGAGCGCGGAGGCGGGCATGGGATTGTAGATCTTGTCGGCATCGCGGCGGTCGGCGCGCGGCCAGGAGACTTTGGCGATTTCGGTTTCCAGCGCCAGCAAGCGATCGGCGCGCCCCTCTACATCGGTAAAGCCCGCCAAAGCCATCATGTCGGCGAGATATTTGCGATAGGCGGCGCGGGTCTTCAGGATGGCCTCGTCGCTGGAGAGATAATAGTCGCGGTCGGGCATGCCCAATCCGCTCTGGCCCAGATTGACCGAGTAATTGTCGGAATTCTTGTCGTCCACCCCGATGCCGATATTGTAGATGCTCATGGTGGAAAGCCTCACCGACCCCATGGCGCGGGCGACATCGTCCAGTGTCTTGAGACCGGCGAGATAGTTCAAATCCTTGCGCACCGCATCAAGACCCTTGGCCTCAATGGCGGCGGTATCGACAAAACTGTCATGGAGATCGCGCAGCTTGCGCTCTTCCGCGCTCAATTGGCGGACCGGCTTTTTTTCCAGATCCGCGACAATGGTCTTCAGCCGCCCCTCGCTGAGAATTTGCAGATCCTGAAAAGAACCGGCGGAGGCGCGGTCGGCGGGAATTTGCGCCGTCTTGAGCCAGCCGCCATTCACATAGAGGAAGAAATTGTCGCCTGGCTTAACCGACTTGTCCAACGATGTCATATCCACGCCCCATTTTCCCAACTTCGGCTGGGCCAAGACAGGGGTCGCGGCCAGCACAGCGCCGCACAAGAAGGTCAGGAGGCGGGACATGGATTTTCTCCGAGGGGGCAATTGAGATTAGGGAAGAGATTGCGGCTTTTCCACGGTAACGGGTTTTTCCACCACCAGGCCGGGCGTGACGTTCTTGTCATCCGAGCCCTTGGTCATGGTCACGGTCACCAGAGCGCCGGGCACCAGCAAGGACTTGTCGCCCACCGTCAGGACCGAGACCGGCGTGGCGGCAGGCACCGCTATGACCGCGTCTCCTTCGCAAGCCAGGGCGCTGGTAAAAGCGGGCGGCGAAGCCCGGCCTTCGCACAGGGTGCGGCCGCGCCCCAGGCCGCTCAGCACCGCGCCGCGATAGTGCAAGGTCATGGTTCCGCCCTGCTTGGCATCGGCCAGCGCCGCGCTGACCGTCCCGTTCACCATCACCCGGCCGCTTTCCGGAAAACGGCCCTCGCCCGTACCGCGCAAGGCGTGGTCATAGAGAAACACGTCTTGCGCGCGCAATGTGCCGCCGCGCGCTTCCACCGCCGCCGCTCCGGCATAGTCACCCGGTTTGATACGGTCCAAACCTGTTTTTTCGGACCCCACATAACGGGTGTCGGCAAGAACAAAGACAATAAAGGGTTCGCCCGCCGGAGCATTGCCAACCGGCAACGGCTCCAATGTCATCACCGAACCGTCGAACGCCACCAGCCTGGCTTTCACCCGGATCATGGGCGAAGCCGCAAAAGACGGCGCCGCGGCCAGCACCGCGGCGCAGGCAAAGAGGAATCCGAAAACAGTCTTCAATGCCGGGGCTTTTGGAATTTGAGCATGAACTGGTTGGTCTTGCCGCGAATGTCGTTCTCGAACACCCGCTTGGTGCCGTCATCGCCGGGATAGTGTAGCGCATCGCCTTCCGCCACCAGACGGAACCCGGCGGCTTCGGCTTCCTTCTTGACGGTGGAGATCTTGATCCGGTGCAGCGTCTCGGTGACATCGTCGCCGGCGCTTTCGGCGGCGGTGTGATCCAGGATCACATAAAAGCCGCCGGGCTTGAGCGATTTGAAGATCGCCTTGTTCACGTCATGGATGTCCATATTGTAGGACTTGTTGTGGATGTCGTGATAGTTCAGCGACGTCCACACCACATCCACCGGCTGGGGCGTGACAAATCCGGTCAAGGGCCCGTGAATGACGCCCAGATTTTTGTAGGTGCGTTTCAGATCCGCCATCAGATTGTCGGGATCGCGGCCCTGGCTTTTC
>DATEEB010000265.1:0-4838 GCA_035281345.1 Rhizomicrobium sp.
GGCTTCATTAGGCTGCGCGCAATTCTATCGATGGCTTTACGCCTTCATTAACCAGCTCTCTCCACGCGATCTAAACCGCGCACAGGGAAAGCTTCTGCTGAAACGCAGGAGCCCCTTGTCCCATGACGCCGAGCCGCTGGAAGTCATCGCTCATAGCGTGCGCGATGCTTCTTGTTACGTCCCCTGTCATGGGGTCGACAAATCCGCCGTCGGTTTTAAACCCGCCACTGGCTTTGAGTATCCCGCAGGCGGCTGACAAGCCGCCTGCGGCCGATATGCCACCGACTTTCGATCAGCGCGTTCTGGTAGTCCACAATCGCGAGCGCCTGGGGCTTGGCCTTGAACCGCTCAGTTGGGATCCCGCGCTGGCTCAGTCGGCCCAGCAATGGGCCGACTATCTCGCAGCCACCGGCCGGTTCGAGCATGCGCCGGAAAACAGCTACGCGCCGCAAGGAGAAAATCTTTGGGCCGGCACCAAAGGCTATTATGCCCTCGAAGCCAGGGTCGATGCCTGGATTCGGGAAAAGAAATTCTTCCGGCCGGGCAGTTTTCCCGACAACAGCATTACGGGCCGGGTAGAAGATGTCGGCCATTACACCCAGGTGGTCTGGCGCGCGACAACCCAGGTGGGATGTGCGCAAGCCGCCAGCGCCAGTGAAGACATTTTGGTCTGCCGCTATGCCGAAGCCGGCAACTATAGAGGCGAGCAGCCGTTCTAACCGTAAGACCGGGCGCGGGGCAGGAATCGCTATTGCAGACAGGCAGAACGGCCCGCGCGGCAGGGCGCGGTTCGATGTGTAAATGATTTTGGCAATTTCTGGAACAATGTGTCCCTTGACAACATTTAACCAATTATGCTGATTGATTTTCCCAAATTGGCACGGTTTGTGCGAGTTCCCCTCCAGGATCTATTTTTTGGACTAGGGAGATCGACGATGTCGCGTTCGAAGCTTTTGGGTGCCCTTATCGCGCTGCCCATGATGGTTGCGGGGGCCAGCAGTGCCCAGGCCAATATCATCGGCCTCACCATTGATGGTTCCGGCAGCATTTCTGCCGCGAATTTCACCCTTCAGAAGAGCGGTTATGTCAGCGCCCTGACCGCGTTGCTCAATACCGACGGCACCAACAGCATCGGCGTCTGGCAGTTTGCCACCGGTGTGTCGCCGGTATTCGCCGTCACCAAGATCGACTCGGCAGCCGCAAAGACCGCTCTGATCGCTGCCATTTCCGGCATGACGCAACTGGGCGGCTCGACCGCGATCGGCGACAGCATCGTGGCGGCGACAGTCGGCATCAACGCGCATGTCGGCGGCTTCGGCAGCAAGATCATCGACGTGTCCACCGACGGGTTCAACAATGTCGGCGTAGCCCCCGCTACCGCTACCGCCGCAGCGAACTTGTCCGGTATTACCGTGAACTGTCTGGGAATTGGCGCAGGCGCCGACTGCTCCTGGAACGGTACGGGTACGGACTTTGCCGCGGCCACTTTCGCCGATTTCGAGGCAGCCATCAAGACGAAACTGAGCAAGGAACTGACGGGCGTGCCGGAACCCATGACGCTGACGCTGTTTGGCGCCGGCCTGGCCGGGGCCGCTGCCATGCGCCGCCGCATGAAGAAAGCCTAAGCCACAAAGCTTCCATCGCGTATGAGAGCGGCGGCCCTAGGGCCGCCGTTTTCGTTTGCCCATAGGCCATGACAGTTCGGTATGCCCGGTTTACCAAATAGGGCCTGGGCGCTAGTGCGTGCCACAATTCTCGCCTAACCTTGATGAGCCCTTGTCGGCCGCCTGGCAGGGTGGGCAAGTCGGAGATTTCCGTGAATCAGGCTTTCCAACGCCGCCGCAAGGCGTGGACAAGGCTTTTGCTGGGGACCGCCATGGGCGGTTTGCTGATGGCTGTGCCGGGTGCGTCAGCCGATGTGCCAAAGCCGACGGCGACGGTGCAGGGCAATGCCCCCGAGGCCAGAAAACTCATGGCCGAGGCGCAATCGGCCATCAAAAGCGGAAATTCGCGCCTTGCCCTGATCACTCTGAAGAAAGCGGTCCAGGCTCAGCCGTCGAACAATGACGCACGCATCCAGCTGGGCCTGGTTCTGTTCCAGACCGGCGATCCGGCGGGCGCGGAGCGGGAGGTGCGCACAGCCTGGAAGGGTGGGGCGCCCGAGGCGATGGTTTTGCCCGTTCTGTTCAAGATCATGCTGGCGCGCCGGGAATATCAGGAATTGTTGGCTGAGTTTCCCGATCCCGGTGCTGCCAATAGGTCCATGACGCCCAATCTCCTGAAGGCGCGGGCCTTTGCGCTTCAACGGTTGGGCCGTGGGCCGGAGGCTGTGGAGGCCGCCGATCGCGCGCTCAAGCTGCAGCGCGATGGCGAAGGGCTGATGGCCAGGGCCAATGTTTCGTTTCAGCAGGGCGATATCAAAACCGCCCGCAAATTCGCCGACGAAGCCATCAAGAGCGCGCCCGACAGTGTCGAGATTGCCGTCTTCAGGCTGAGCGTTCTGAAAGCCGGCAAGGATAGCGCGGGCGCCTTGGTATTCGCCGATCAGCTGCTTGCCAAATTTCCCAGCAATCTCCAGGTCCAATTCGTGCATATCGAGCAGTTGCTGGAGCAGAAGCAGTATCCAAAGGCCAAAGCCGAAATCGATGCCATCCTCGCCAAACGGCCGGGGCTGCAGATGCCGATTTATTACAAGGCCCTGCTGGCGTCACGGGCCGGCGATGCCAGGGGCGCATGGGATCTGGCGCTGACCCTGCAGAAGGAATTTCTGGACGCATCACCCGATATTGGGCTGATGGTTGCGCAAATGGCGATCCATGCGGGCCGTCAGAATGCGGCCATCGATACGCTGGGCAGGGTGTTGGGAAATGACACCGGCAATTTGGTGGCGCGGCGCCGGCTTGCCGCGCTCTACCTAGATCAGCGCGACATCAAATCCGCCCTCAATCTTCTGGCGCCGGTCGAGAATTCTTCCGATCCCGCAACGGTAAGGTTGCTGGCCAGGCTCTATACCGTCCAGAATCGCAAGGATGACGCGCGCGCCGTGCTGAAACGGCTGGGTCCGACAAGCGAACATGCGCTTCTGGAATTGCGGGCGGGGCACACCGACGCGGCCATCGCGGAACTGAAAGAGGTGGCCGCCAAGGAACCCGGCAATGGCGTGGTTGCCCGGCAGCTCATCGACACGCTCGTTCTGGCGCGCCGGCTTCCGGAAGCCTTGGAGGCTGCCGACCGACTGGGCCGGGATCCCAAACAGCGCGCCACCGCGCTTGTGTATCGCGGTCAAGTCCTCATGGCCCAACGCAACCTGCCGCAAGCGCAAGTCGCGTTCGACAAGGCGGTCGCTGCGGAGCCGAAAAACCCGGCGGTGCGGTTGTCCCGGGCGGACTTTTTTATCGCCACCCAGAAATACGGCGAGGCGGGCAAGGATTTGCAAGCGGTTCTGTCGTCCGATCCCAAAAGTGCCGCCGCGCGGACAAGGCTGGCCGATATCGCCGCGCGGCAAGGCAAGGATCAGGAAGCGCGCAGAATGCTAGACGAAGCGATCGCGCTGTCACCCCAGGATGCCTTGCCCAGATTGGCATTGATCCGGCATCAGGTGGGGCGCAACGATCTTAAGACCGCTCTGAAGGGTGCAGACGATCTTGTCCGCTTGCAGCCTTCCAATCCGGACGCTGTCGCCCTTCGCGGGCAGATTCAGTCGCTGTTGGACCAGAAGAACGAAGCGGTGGCGAGTTTCCGCCATCTTGTTTCTTTGACCCCGGATTCCGCGCAAGCGCAAATGATGTTGGGCGAGGCGCTTTTCGCGGCCGGCGATCGTGGGGGCGCGATGGCCGCTCTGGATGCCGCGGCCGCGCTCAGTCCGCAGTCGGCCAATGTTAAGCAGGCTCAGATAGACCTTCAATTTGCCTTTGGAAATGCCGATACCGCCGTGTCGCAGGCACGCGCCTTTCAGGCCTCCTATCCCGGTTCCCAGGCCGATATTCTGGTCGCCGATACGCTGACCAAGGCCAAGCGGTTCGATCAAGCCTCCGATGTTCTTGCCAAGAGCCTCGCCGCCAAGCCGGATGGGACCGTGCTTTCGCGGCTTGTGCGGCTCAAGCTGTTGGCCAAGGACAAAAAGGCCGCCCGGGGTCTGATGTCGCAATGGCTTGACCGCAATCCGGACGATGTAAGGGTGCGGCACGAATTCGCCATGTTTTTGATGAGCGACAAGGATTTTCCCGGCGCGCGCGCGCAGTATGAGGTGATCCTGAAGCAGGAAGCCGGCGATGTTCTGGCGCTGAACAATTTGGGCGGTCTGCTGCAAGTCAGCGATCCCGGCCGGGCGTCGGTTCTGCTGACCAAGGCTGTGCAATTGGCGCCGAACTCCCCGGATGTGAATGACAGTCTGGGATGGCTGAAGGTGCAGCAAAAGGATAGCGCGGGCGGACTGGTCTATCTGCGCCGCGCCCACGCGCTGCGCCCGCAGGACGCCTCCATCACCTATCACTTGATCCTCGCTTTGGATGCCGATGCCAAACGCAACGAAGCCCGCGCCTTGCTCAAGACCTTGCTGGCGAGCGGGACGGCATTCCCGGACAAACAGGCCGCGCTCAAACTTTCCACCGCGTGGCGGTAACACCGACCACAAAAGCTGCCGGGAAAAATCTTGCCCCGGCATTTCAGACCGCATTGTTCTGCGTGACGGCGACAAAGTTTGGCGGACAGAGAGGGATTGCCCTGTCTGTAGGATATCAAAGCCTTAGCTTGGCTAACCGCCTCAATTCGTCCCAATAGCTTTCAATAGCTTATATCCAACCTGGCTAACCCAAAAGCATGCAGCTTCGATGTTCAGA
>DATEEB010000266.1:0-3717 GCA_035281345.1 Rhizomicrobium sp.
TGCCTCTCTAGGCCGCCGAGAGGACGGTGCGCTTGATTTCTTCGGAATTGATAACCCGGAAGTGCAAATCAAGACCGCCGTGCTTGAGCCGGGGGATGTTCTATATCTGCCCGCACGTTGGTGGCACCGTATTGAGCTTCTAAGCGATTCGATTGGTCTCGGCAGGAAATGCTTAGATGAGGCCAATCTCCGGGAACACCTTCGCTTGCGATTTGCAGAACTAATGGCCCTGGCACTAAATCACGATGAAGTGAAAATGACGCACCCAGAACTGTATAAGGTCGTGATTATGCGTAACCGCGCTTGGGCGAAGTTGATGGAGATCGACCTATCCCGATTGCGGCCGTAAGATACGTCTCGGCCTCATAATCGCCTTCCGCTTACCCTTTCGTCCGCTGCTTCTCGGCCACTTCCTCGGTTATGACCCTTTCCTCGAAGCCCAGACGCTGCCCGTCCAGCGTCCTGCCAACCCCGTCAAACCAATCGTGCACCTGACAACTTGTCACCATATCAGCCGATGAAAACTACGGGGGGCGGCGAAATCCAGGATGATCGCCACACCTACGCAAGCGCTCTCCATCATTTTTGAACGCTACCTGCTCAATTCCGCACCGTCGGATTGGAGCGATGCCCGCGCGGGCGCTGATCCGAATTTGCCTGTCACGCTCGAAATGCGTACTTTTCGGTGCACAACTGGATCAGATAAACGGCCGACTGAGGAGGCAGCAATGACACCTTGGAAACGCTTTTGGATCGGGGGTGGAGGCGCTTTGCTGCCACTCCTTGTCACCTTGTTGGCTGTCGACATCTCGCAAATCGTAGATAGTCGAACATCCCTCACACTGGGCGTCTATATTGGCGCGATCCTGCGCTATCTCGTACTGTTCACACTCGGCGGCATCGTCGCGTGGTTGAATTCCGATGAAGACAAACCGCTCAAATTGGTGCAGCTTGGCATTGGCGCCCCTGCCATCATTTCCTCTCTCATAAACGCGGCGCCGCCAGTCAAACATACCGCCTTCCTGGAGCGGCATATCGATTTTGCGTTGATCGCAACAGCCCATGCGGGAGAGGCCGATGGTGCCGGTCAAGCGCCACAGGGGATACAATTGGCCGGGCTTGTCGGTGACGTTTTCAAGGGCGCGACACGCAGTTTACCGAATGCAGCCGTGCAGTCTAACGCGCCCGCGCAGTCCAACGCGACTCCTGCTGCAAAAGTGAGTGCGCCTGCACGCCCCACCTTACCAATGTTTCAATTCACGAGCCCGACTTTGTTCCATGTCCGACGGGCGAGGTGCTATCCGCGTTGCGGCCGCAACGCAGGTGACGATTATATATTTGAGGACAAATTCCCCAAAAATCTGGCGCTGGTTGACACGACAGCCCATGTCATCTGCCACGGTAGGGGCTGTGCCTCCAACCCCACGTCCGTCAAGATCGACAATGTCCGGCATGTTGCGACACTCAAGATCAAAAGCCGGTCCGCGCCGGTCAATATCCAATTGGGGGCCACAGCCCATCTGCTGACCGGCGGCTAGCGGATTGTGGAAATAACAGGCGACTTGATATCAGCCAGCTTGTTTCAGGCTGTCATTTCCATCCATGAAGCGCGTCCAGTCCGACGAACAGCAAGATGGCGACCGCGGCGATCTGGAGCAGCTGCATGAAAGCGAAGGTGCGAGGATGGTCCTTGCGGTAGACGATTTCGTCCTCCTCGTTCCTGATCCAGCCGCGTGACCGGCTCCGCACCGTGTACACCGCCATCGCGGCGGCGCCCGCCAGGAGGGCGTAAGCCCAGAGCTGTTCCAGCAGTGACATGTCAGGGCCGCCCTGCGTTCTTCACAGCAAGCTGGCGGAGTTTCCTAATAGCTCGCGGTCACCGACGTCAGATAGGAGCGCGGATTGAGCGGCGTGGTGGCCGAACGGATTTCGAAATGCACTTGCGGACTGGCGACATCGCCGGTCTGACCCGCATAGCCAATCACCTGTCCGCGCGCCACGAACTCACCGCGCGACACCACCAGCCGGTCGGCATGGGCGTAAGCGGTGGTGTAGCCGCCGGCATGTTTCACCAGCACCAGATTGCCGTAATTCTTCAATTCGTTGCCCGCATAGGTGACGGTGCCCGAGGCGCTGGCATGAATCGGCGTCCCCGTGCTGGCGGCGATATTGATGCCGTCATTGCGGCCGCCGCTGGCGGTGGCGCCGAAATCGGAAATCACACGGCCACTGACCGGCCAGGCGAAGGCGGGTGCGCCGCCGATCGGCGGCAACGCCTGGCTGATGACCGGCGTATAGGGCGCGACATTGCGGGTGACGTAACGGGGCTGGCCGTCCTTGTCCTGATAGGTATAGGTCTTGGCGCTTGCAGGTTTGGCCGCGGGGCGCGCCAGCCTGGTGTTCACGCCCCAATCCAAATGAGTGCGCGGCGAATCCGGCATGCAACCCGCCAGGATCGGCGCGGCCAATAGCAAAGCGAACTTCAGAATCCGGCTCATGACGGCGCCTCTAGCCCTGTCTCGAATTGGATCATTGGACTGAAAAAGTTTAGAAGAATTTAACCGTCACCGCCGCCGGGCCAAAGTTCCCGCGCTACTTTTTGCGGGATTGGCGCTGTTTGGGCCGCTAAAGGTTAACAATTCCTTACCAGGCCAAGTGCGTCCGCAACGTTTCCAGCACAGCGTGCTCCGTCAGATTCATGTGTAACGGGGTCACGGCGATATAATCGGCATAGACCGCGCCCACATCGCTGTTGGCCGGGGGCGTGGCTTTGCGGCGGCGCAATCCGATCCAGTAATAGGCGCGCTGACGCGCATCCTTGCGCTCTTCGATCTCGGTGGACTGCAAATCATATTTGCCTTGCGCCACCAGCTTGACGCCCTTCACGCGCTCCGCCGGACAGGCCGGGAAATTCACATTCATCAAGGTGCCTGCCGGCCAGCCCGCTTTCACCAGATCGCCCACGATCTTGGCGCCATGATTTTCGGCCGCCGACCAATCGATCGCATGCCGGTCGCTCTCGTCATAACATTGCGACAAAGCGATGGAAGGAATGCCCAGGAAACAGCCCTCCATCGCGCCCGCGATGGTGCCGGAATAGGTGACATCGTCGGCCAGGTTGGAGCCCCAATTCACCCCCGACAGCACAAGGTCCGGCGGCTGGTCCTTCAAAATATGCAGACACGCCATCATCACGCAGTCGGTGGGCGTGCCGCTGACCGCGAAACGGCGATCTTCCATCTGGCGCAGCCGCAGGGGCGATGTGAGCGTCAAGGAATGCGAGGCGCCCGATTGTTCGTTTTCCGGCGCCACCACCCAGACATCGCCGCTCAGCGCATGGGCGATTTTTTCGGTGACGGCCAATCCCGGCGAATGGATACCGTCGTCATTGGTGACAAGGACGCGATAAGATTTTGGCATCAGATTTTTGTGATGACTTTCTTGCCGCCCATATAAGGCTGCAAGACATCGGGAATGGCGACGCTGCCATCGGCTTGCTGATAATTTTCCAGGATCGCGACCAGGGTGCGCCCCACGGCCAGGCCCGAGCCGTTCAAGGTGTGCACCGGCCCCATCACCTTGCCTTCGGCATTGCGGAAGCGGGTGTTCATGCGCCGGGCCTGGAAATCGCCGCAGTTGGAACAAGACGAAATCTCGCGATAGGCCCCCTGCCCCGGCAGCCAGACTTCGATGTCGTAGGTCTTTTTGGCCGAAAAA
>DATEEB010000267.1:0-8721 GCA_035281345.1 Rhizomicrobium sp.
ATCTTTCGCGATCTGCTTTGCCGTCTGCTTTGCCTTCGCCACGCCGATCTACAATTTCCTGACCAGGCCGCTGCATGAAGCCTTGGCGGGGCGCGCCAACGATCATCTTATCTATACCGCCCTGACGGAGGTGTTTTTCACTCACGTCAAGATCGGCATGTTCGGCGGGCTTTGCTTGGGTTTTCCGGCCATCGCCGCGCAGATTTGGATTTTCGTCGCCCCCGGCCTGTACCGCCATGAAAAACAGGCTTTTTGGCCATTCCTGCTGGGAACGCCCGTCATGTTTTTGATAGGCGCGGCGTTCGTTTATTATTTGATGCTGCCGCTTTCGATCAAATTCTTCCTGGGCTTTGAGACCATGGGAACTGCGGACACGATGGGAATTCAGCTTCAAGCCAAAGTCAGCGAATATCTGGATCTGGTGATGACGCTGATTTTCGCCTTCGGCCTCACCTTCCAACTGCCGGTGCTGCTGACCTTGTTGGCCAAGGTGGGCATTGTGACGTCCAAGGCCCTGCGGGAGATGCGCCGCTATGCCATTGTCGGGTTGTTCGGCGTAGCCGCCATCGTCACTCCGCCCGATGCCTTCTCGATGTTGAGCCTGGCGGTGCCGCTGGTGGGGCTGTACGAGATTTCGATCCTTTGCGTCCTGCTGATGGAGCGGAGGCGGTCCAAGGAGGACGCCAAGAGGGCGCAGGAAAGCGCCGCCTAGCAGGCTGTGATCAAGTCTGTTCTTTTTCCCCTCTCCCCTTGAGGGAGAGGAAAACCAATTCCTCGGGCATTCGCGGGAACCCTTACAGCATGGGGCCAGGCATTGTACGACGGGTAAAGCCTCTTGGTGGTGGGTGGTCGCAGAACTGACAAATCGTCCAGGAAACCCGCCCAAAAATTGTAAGCTGGTTTTACAATTTACCGGCTAGAATCACACGGTAAACGATCAACATATTGAAAAATATGTGATATTTTTCTTGGCACGGCTTCTGCATATTTCTGCCCAACGTAGAACCGGAGATTTCACATGCGTATGCCTTCCATCCTCAAGTCCACTCTTTTCGCTGCTGCCGCCACCCTGCTGGCCGCCAGCGCTGCGGTTGCCGGTCCTTTCGGCGGCGGCGGCACAGTCGTCACGACCGAAACCAGCTTTGAAAGCCTGGTTACCAAGCCAACCGATGTCCTGAACGGTGTTTTCCGCGTTTCCGAAATCAACGGCATCAGCGGCACCACCTATCAGTATGGCGACGCAGGCCTGTACCTGGTCGGCCGTTTCACCGGCTTCACCCTCGACACCGTGACCCCAGTCGGGTCGGATTTTAAGCTCGCTTTCACAGGCGGTTCGCTGCAGTACTACTCCTTCGGCAGCAACCCCTTCGCGGGCGGTGCCTTGACGTCCGGCGCGGCGACCCTGGCCAACCAGGCGGCCGCTCTTGCCGCCATCGGAGCCGGTACGCTTGAGTTGGATCTGGTTCCCCAGTTGATCGACGCGACTCACACGTTGATCATTACCGTCCCTACCAGCCTGACCAGCTTCACCGGTGCTTCGACCTCGACGGTTTGGCTCGACATCATCGGCGGTGCTTCGGCCGGTCTGTTCTACCAGGACACCCTCACCAACTCCTCCACGCTGGCGCTGGCGGATGTAGCTTATCAGGGTTCGGCCAACTCGCAGAACTGCTCGATCAGCCCGCGCTGGCAGGTTTGCGGAAGCAATAACGCCACCCTGAGCGTGATCCCCGAGCCCATTACCCTGTCGCTGTTCGGCGCCGGTCTGGCCGGTGCGGCAGTCCTTCGCCGCCGCAAGGCCAAGAAGGCCTAAGCCTAAGCGATCCTTTATCGACCTACGGAAACGGCGCCTTCGGGCGCCGTTTTTGTTTGTACCTGCTGCATTGCCCACTGCACTGATGGCCGTTTCGGCGGGCACCTTGTCTGACCGCACGGACCGCCAGAGCGGTCTGCTATACTCATGGTTGCCGCTTTCCGGCGGCGCCATTGTTCCACAAGACAATTCCCCAGAATTTTTTCCGGCAAAACCCCGATGCGGCAGGAACTTCGCGTCTCTTCGCATCAGAAGGATACTATCGTGTTTACCATAACGGCCGAATACGCGTTTGACAGGCTTCAGAAAAAGCGGAAAGTTCCTTCACAGCGATGGCTGCTGTTACAAAAATAAAGCCAATTTTACGCATGGGTGGGGGGCTGCCCGATAAGAGCATTGAGACAATTTTGGGGCGGTGTTTAGCGCCAAAGTAAGAGATTTCAGCTCAAATAGCGTGACGCTGGCTCAAGACCGGCGCGCGGTTAGGAAGGGTAAATTATGGGCGCGATCGATAAGATATTCCCCGCAGACGATGCCTTCACAAGTTCTGAAACTTGGCCGGCAGACCTCAGCCTTCTGGCGCGTCACGACATCTATTTCGACACCCGCATCGCCGATCAGCCCGCATTGATCGAAGCCGCACACGCCTTGCGCTATCAGGTCTATTGCCTGGAGCGGAAATTCGAAAATGCGGAACAACACAATCACGGAATGGAGATGGATCAGTTCGACAGCCACGCGATCCAAGGCGTGCTGTTCCATCGGCCGACGGATCGGGCCATCGGCACCGTCCGGATGATTCTGCCGGACACCTATCTGGATGGCGGACTGCCCATTCAGCATCTGCTGCGGGAAAACAATATCGATCTCGCCAAATTCGTCAGGGTCGAGGATGCCGTTGAAGTTTCCCGATTCGCCATCTCAAAGGATTTCCGCCGCCGCTGGACCGACGATCCAGCCGGTCAGGCTGGCACCCTGTCGCGCCAGGAAGCGTCGCGGCAGGCCAATCTGGCGTGTCTGAGCCTGATCCAATTCCTGCTGCGCCAGAGCGTGGAACGGGGCGTGCTCTATTGGACCGCCGTGATGGAAGCGACGTTCCTGCGCATGCTGGCCCGCATGGGCATCCATTTCACCTCTATCGGGCCGGTGGTGTTCCACCACGGCTTCCGTCAGCCTTGCTATTGCTATCTTCCCACCATGCTGGAAGAGCTGCACTACGAACATCCCGACTATTGGGATGTCATCACCAACGCCGGAGAGTTGAGCCAGAGGCTTGAGTTTCTTTCCGGCGGCCGGCCTGCGGTCAGAAATCGCGCCTAAACCGTTCCACATTCGTTCAAGCCAGTGGCAACATCACGCTTTGCGTGCTGGGCCAGCAAATAGGGGCTGAGAAAATCTCAGCTTCGCATTTGCCGCGAACGGCATCTCGCCCCGTGCTAAGATCATGGTAAACACCGCTGGGCTCCCGCGCAGGGAATTCTTAAGCCGGATGGCGTCCAATTGCTTGGACCACAGCGGAAAGGCCATTGGAAGGGCAAGGGATGGTTTCGCGCTTCTCCTATGCTGATGCGTTCGACCGCAATCTCGGCTGGCTTACCGAAGGCGAGCAGCAAGCCCTGAAGGGAAAGACGGTCGCCATCGCAGGCATGGGCGGCGTGGGCGGCGTGCATCTTTTGACCCTGGTCCGGCTGGGGGTCAGCAAATTCCGCATCGCCGATTTGGATTGCTTTGAGGTCGCCAATTTCAACCGCCAGGTCGGCGCCACGATGTCGACCCTGGATCAGCCCAAGGTGGATGTCCTGGCCAAGATGGCCAAGGACATCAATCCGGAAGCCGAAATCACCGTCTTTCCCGCCGGGGTGACGCCGCAAAATCTGGACGCGTTCCTGGAAGGCGCGGACTTGTTCATTGATGGCTTTGATTTCTTTGTGCTGGACATAAGACGCGCGACCTTTGCGCGATGCCGCGAATTGGGAATCCCGGCCATGACCGCGGCGCCGGTGGGCATGGGGGTGGCGTTCTTGCTCTTTACCCGGGACAGCATGTCCTTCGAGGATTATTTCCGCTTGGAGGGAAAGTCCGAGCTGCGCCAATACATCAACTTCCTGATGGGCCTTGCGCCCAGCGGCATGCACCGTTCCTATCTGGCCGATCCCGCGCGGCTGGACATTGCCCAGCGCAAGGCGCCTTCGACCATGGTGGGGGTGGGCCTCTGCGCCGCCTATACCGGCGCGCAAGCGGTGAAATGCCTGCTCCATCGCGGCGCGGTGAAGCCGGCGCCGTTCCACTATCATTTCGACGCCTATTTGAACAAATTCAAGCTTGGCTTTCGCGCCGGCAATGGCGGCTGGTTGCAGCGCCTCAAGGGCAATGCCGCGGAACGCATGTTGAGAAAACAATTGGGGATCGGCCATGCTGAGTTATTCCCGTCTGCCACAAGCCATTGAACGCATCCTGGATGCGGCCCATTGGGCGCCCAGCGGCGACAATGCGCAGCCTTGGACCTTTGAGGTTCAAGACGAAAATCGCTTCGATGTCTTGGTGCATATCGAGGCCGGCAATGTCTATGAATACCGCCAGGGCGAACCCACCCTAATTTCGGCGGGGACATTGCTGGAGAATATCGCGGTCACCGCGCCCTCTTTCGCAAAACGCGCGTCGTGGGACTATCTGGGCTTTGATGCAGGCACCCATCGCATCAGGGTGGATTTGTCCCCCGCGCCCGCCGAGGAACATCCTCTGTCCGGCCAGATCGAACGACGCTCGGTAGACCGCCGGCCGTATCGCATGCGCGGCCTCAGCACCGACGACAAACGGGCCCTGGCGGAGGCGGTGGGCAGCGAATTTGCGCTCGAATGGCATGAAGCTTTGGTGGATCGCCGCAAGGTCGCCGCCCTGACCCGCCTGGCGACGGACATCCGGCTGCGGATTCCCGAGACATTCGACATTCACAGCCGCATCGTGGATTGGAAACGCGCCTATAGTCCTGACGCCATTCCCTCCCGCGCCCTGGGGGTGGATGCCATGACCCAGAAAATGATGCGCTGGACCCTGGCCGACCGGAGCCGCACCCAAATGGCCAACCGCATGGGCTCGCCCTTCTTCGCGGGGCTGCAAATGGATTTTTTGCCGGGTCTGTTCAGCGCCGCGTATTTCGCATTCCGTCTCAAGGAACAGCCGCAAGATGCCCAGGGCAAAATTCGCCAGGCCCTGCGCGTGGGACAGGCCGTGCAGCGGTTCTGGCTGACCGCCACCAAGCGCGGCCTGGTATTGCAGCCCTGCCTGGCGACCCTGGCCTTTGCCCATTACGGGCGCAGCGGTGAGGCCTTCACCGTCAGCCAGCCCGAACGCCGCAAAGCGGCGCGCCTCGCCCGCCAGGCCGATCAGACTCTGCATGACGCCACGACGATCGCCTTTATCGGCCGCATCGGCTTTCCGCAAAAGGCAAAGCTGGAAAGCCGGTCCTTGCGCATGCCTTTGGCGCAACTGGTCCGGGAAACGCCGGCCAGCTAAAGTTTGTTGGCGGCGGGCTTTGGCATCAGCCAGATGCCGGCGGCGGTGGCGGCGATGACCAGCCCCAGCCATACAAATACATGATTGGTCGCCAGCATGACGCTTTGGCCCTGCACCAGCGCATCCAAGGAGCCCAGCGCCTGATTGGCGGCAAGCCCCCTATCCTCCAACCGCGCCAGAAAATCCTGGGACCGCTCCAGATCGTTCACCAGATGGACGCGCGAGGCCACAATATCCGAGCTCCATAGCGAGATGACCACCGCCGTGGCGATGGCGCCCGCAATGGTGCGCAGAAAATTGATCAGCCCTGAAGCCGCGGCGGTTTCTTCCGGATTCACCGAGGTCATGGACAGGGTCATCAATGGCACGAAAAATAGCGGAATGCCGATCCCCATCGCCAACTGCGGCAGGATCATCTGGTCGAAACTGATGTTGAGGGCATAGCCGCCGCGATACAGAATCGCCGCCGCCAAGATCGCCAGCCCCGCCGACATGATTGCGCGCGGATCGATCTTTGTCATCAAGATGGCGGCCAAGGGGGCCACAATCACGCCAAAGACAGCCTGAAACGCCAGGACATAGCCCGACAGCGTAGAAGTGTAGCCCAAATTGACTTGCAGCCAGAGCGGCATCAGCACGATGGCGGCGAAAAACGCGCCGAAGGTGAAAGACATGGCGGCGGCTGACACCCAGAAGCCGCGATGCCGAAAGACCCGCAGATCCACCACCGGATGATCGTCGGTCAATTCCCAGGCGATGAAAGCGGCAAATCCCAGGACCGCGGTGACACACAAAGCGATGATCCAAGGCGAGGCGAACCAATCCCAATTTTGTCCATTGTCCAGCATGATTTGCAGCGCTCCCACCCAGACGGCCAGCAAGACAAGGCCGACGTAGTCGATCGGCTGGCGGGAGGTTTTGGTTTCCCGGCCGCGAAAAAGCGCCCAGGCACCGAACGCGCACAGCATGGCGATGGGGATATTGATGTAGAACGCCCAGCGCCAGCCGATGGTATCGGCAAGCGTGCCACCCAGAATGGGTCCCGCAATCGGCGCGAGAATGGTGGTCATCATCCACAAACCCATTGCCAATTCGACCCGGGGAGACGGGGTGACCCGCATGATCAGGGTTTGCGAGGCCGGCATCAGCGGCCCGCCGCACAGGCCTTGAAACACGCGAAACACAACCAGCATTTCCAGCGATGAGGCCATGCCGCACAGCATGGAAAAGATCGCAAAACCGACGATAGAAACCATAAAGGTGCGCACCACCCCGAACCGGGTGACCAGCCAGCCGGACAAAGGCACCGTAAAAGCCTCGGCCACGGCGTAAGAAGTGATCGCCCAGGTGCCTTCGTGCGTTGCGGCCGCGTAAGCGCCGGCGATATGGGGGATGGCGACATTGATGATGGTGGTGTCCAAGATCACGATGAAGGTCGCCAGCGACAGCACAAAGATCGCTGCTGCAAGGCTTGCACCTTGCATCTTCAACGGTTCGGCTTCCGGATCGGCGGAAGCGGTCGCGATTGCCTGGGCCACGAGAAACGCTTCGCAGATAGATGTCCGCTAGGACTACTCTATTCCACCCCATCCCCTCTACGTCTTTGCTATGGCAGAGATTGCGCCGTGCTAGGCCGCAAAAACCGTAGTAGCTTTCAAGAAAGTGATTCGGTCCGGACTTCGGTTCCGGCGGCGCGGGCTGTTTGGTATTGGCGCCGGAAATCGGCCGGATGGAAAAGCGGATAGGGGCTGGGACCGCCGGCACCGCCAAACACGGGTGCGGGCATCGTGTTCTGAGGTTTTTCGCATGGCTTACGCCGAGTCTGCCAAAATGCCCGGCGGCTCTTTGTCCAAGCCCTTCGTTTCCGGGAATAGCCGCGCGCTTTGGCGCAAGCGCCTTTTGACCGGTCTTTTGCTGGGCACGGTCGCCGTGGCGGCCGCCTATGGCGCCCGCTGGTATGTTCAAAGCACCCGCATCGTGTCCACAGACGATGCCTATGTCGATGCCCCATTGGCGCAGATCACGCCCCAAGTGGACGGCACGATCGCACAGGTTCTGGTCAGCGACACCCAGCCCGTCAAACGCGGCGATCTTCTGGTGCGGCTCGATCCGGCGGACGCCGATCTTACGGTCCAGCAAGCGCGCGCCAATTACGAGCAAGCCGCCCGCCGGGTGGCGCAGTATGAGGCGAATGTAAACGCGGCCCTTGCCAATGTCGCGGGCAAAGAAGCCAATGTGAAGCGCGCGCAGCTTGACCTGCGCCGCCGCGCCGGTATTTCGCAAGCCGGAGCCGTATCGGCCGAAGAAATCTCCACCGCGACCCATGCGCTGGAGGCGGCGCAATCGGAGCTTTCCGTCGCCCGGCAGCAATTGGCCGCGCAGCAGGCTCTGACCCAGGACAATGACGCCGCGCGCAATCCCGAAGTCCTGGCGGCAAAGGCCGCACTGGACAAAGCCCTGCTGGATAGGAAGCGGACCGAAATCCGGGCTCCGGTGGATGGGGTGGTGGCCCAGCGGCATGCCCAAATCGGGCAGCGTGTGCGGGTCGGCGCCAGCTTGATGAGCGTGGTGCCCCTGATGGACGCGCATGTCGACGCCAACTTCAAGGAAGTCCAGCTGCAAAACATCAGGCCGGGTCAGAAGGTCACGCTGATCTCTGATCTGTATGGATCGGATGTGGTTTTCCACGGCCAGGTCGCGGGCCTGGGAGGCGGCACCGGGTCGGCTTTCGCCATCATTCCGGCGCAGAATGCGACGGGCAACTGGATCAAGGTGGTTCAGCGGCTGCCGGTGCGGATCCTGCTCGATCCGGAGGAATTGCGCCGCCATCCCCTGCGCGTCGGCGTCTCCATGACGGCCAGGGTCGAGATCGATCAAAGCGCCGATCGGGCCCGTCCACCGATACTCAGAACGGCGGCGTCACGCACCTCCTACTAGTTTTGCAGCGAATACAACTATAGATTGTACTCGCTTGCTCATCGGACCGTTGCCATTTCGCCAAACGGCATGGTTATGATGGTCGAGCCGCCAGCTTTGCATTGCACTGTTTCTTAGGATTCAATAGCTTATCAGGAAATCGAGCCTAGGCTCATTCGCAGCCATTTAAGGGGGTAATCATGCGATCGATTTCAGCATTGGGTCGTAGCTGGACCAAGTTCGCCGCTGCCGCCGTCACGCTCGCTTTCGTGACTTTGTGCGGCGCATCTGCCGGCTGGGCGCAAAGCGCCGATACGGCCAAATACATCATCGGGCCAGGAGACATGCTTCAGGTGTCGGTGTGGCACAACCCTGAGCTGTCCACCAGCGTTCCGGTGAGGCCGGATGGCCGTATTTCCACCCCGCTGGTCACCGATGTGATGGCCGCCGGGCGGACCCCCGAAGAACTGGGCCGCGAT
>DATEEB010000268.1:0-8601 GCA_035281345.1 Rhizomicrobium sp.
ACCTGGATGCGGTTATTGCCGCGATCACAGACATAGATTTTCCCATCGTCGGCGATCCTTATGCAATGGACCGGTGTGCGGAAGAAGGCCGGACGCTTGTTGCCTTTCCTCGCATCTTGAAGCCAGGGCCCCGCCGCCTTAGCAGCGGCATCGTCCACGGGATTTCCGCCATAGGCGCCGAAATGGCCGATATATTTGCCGGTATCGGCATCCACGATAAGCACCCGGCGATTGCCATAGCCGTCGGCGACATAAAGACGGTTGGTCTTGGGATCCACCACCATTTCGGCGGGCAGGTACATCAAGGGTGTGCCGTTGATGCCGCCATTGGTGTCATTGCTGGCGGGACCGGTGGGCGTGCCGCCGATACGCATCTTGAAATTGCCGTCCCGATCGAACTTCAGGATAAAACCGTCGCCGCCGTCCCTATGGGTGGTCCAGGCCGAATTCGGATCGAGGGGGGTCGCGCCGTTGCCCGCGATCCAGACATTGTCGTTATGATCAACATACATGCCGTGCTCGCGATTGGGCCAGATGCAACCGTCCGCCGCCTTGCAATGGCTTTCCATCCAGCCCGGATCGGTGGGGCCGCCCCAGGCGCGCAGCAATTTTCCGCTTGAATCGAACGCCATCACCGCGGGGGCGGCATTGCAGCAGTCCGCGATCGGGCCGTTGGGACGGTCAAAGCCCAGGCCGTTCTTGCCGCCGGAGCCGCCACGGGTTTCCAGCGCGGCTTCCGCATTGGTCATGGCGCGGGGACGGTGGACGATCCAGATATGATCGTGCCGATCCACATAAAGCCCGGCGACCTGATCCATCAGCCAGTTGTTCGGCAAGGGCTGGGGCCAGCCGGCATCGACGACGAAATTGGGCGTCACGCCGGTGGCGGCCTTGTTGTGGACACCGGTATTGGCATAGAGCCGGTCCAGGATGCTCTGATCCTTTTTGATCGCCTCGGCCGCCAAAGCCGCGCCGACTATCATTCCGGGCGCCAGAACCGCGGCCAGCAAAATCGTGAACTTACGCATCCCTGTTTCCTTTGTTTTTGATCAATCCTGGGGTCTTCGATCGCCGGCAGGACAAGTGTTTGCAATGTCCACCCTGCTTTTTCTCTTTCTATAGCGGATTTCCATAGCCGATGGGCACTCGAGGAGCCAGCGGCACAATCCTCTGCTGCACTGCCGCAAGCCATTTCGGGTCCAAAGCCTGCCTGCTTTTGCCGTGGCCGGCTTTTCCGCTACGGTCCACCAAAGGCAAAGGCGGTTTCATGTTCGGTCTCAGCACCTGGCATATTGTCATTCTGTTGGTGGTGGGTTTCCTGCTGTTCGGCGGCAAGCTTTCCGATCTGATGGGGGCGGCCGGACGCAGCCTGAGATCGGGGGAAGGCCTGTCCATGCTCGGCAACCGGTTTCTGCCGCCCTTCCTGCAGCAATTTCTGCGCGCCCTGTTCAAATAAATCGGATCGCCATCAGGTACGCATAGATTTGCAATACAACCCGCCGGCAAAATGCGCGCCGCGCGCCGTTTCTGTTTGTCCAAAAGGACTATTGTTCTCCATTGGTTCCCTATGCTTCAATAGCCGAAGGCCCGTCCTTCGTTTCGGGTCCGATGGGGGATGACCACCTTTTGTTTCGTTCTGCTGGAGATCGATATGATCAAGCGTTCGCTGGCGTTCGCGCTGCTTGTTGCCGGAGGGCAGATCTGCTGGGGCCAACCGGTGCCCGGCCAGTCCTTCCCGCAATTGGGCCAACGCGGCAAAGCGCTTTCGGGCCGCGTGCCTGCGGCGCTGAGATTTGAGCGGCATGACGATCTGGGTCCGGTCCTAGATTCGGTGTCCAAAATCGCCAACCTGCCCTACAAGGAACGCGCGCTTAACACGCGCGGCGCCAAGGAAGCCGCGCTCTACAAGCAGCTTTCGCCGTCCGTCGTGCTGATCCTGGTGCAGAACGGCAAAGAATCTGGAGTCGGAACCGGATCGCTCCTAAACGCTTCGGGCGACATTCTCACCAATTGGCATGTCGTAAAGGGACATACCGATGTCGCGGTGATTTTCAAACCCGCGATTGAGGGCCAGCCGCCGACGGAAAAGGATATCGTTCGCGGCCATGTCGAACGGGTCGATGAGGTCGCCGATCTAGCGCTTGTCAGAGTTGCCGCCGTTCCGGCCGGCCGCACCCCCATCAAGCTGGGCAATCAGAATGACATCAGCGTCGGGCTCGATGTCTTCGCCATCGGACATCCGCAGGGCAATGATTGGACCTACACCCAGGGCGTCATCAGCCAGTATCGCAAGGGATTTGAATGGACCTATAAAGATCGAAGCCAGCACAAGGCGGATGTGATTCAGACACAGACGCCCATCAATCCCGGCAATTCCGGCGGTCCCTTGCTGAGCGAGGGCGGTGCGCTTGTGGGTGTGAACAGTTTCGGCGGCGACGGGGAAGGCTTGCACTTCGCGATCGCGATCGGCGATATCAACGCCTTCTTGGCCCGGCCCGTCAGCCGGTTGACGACCAGCGCGCCGCAAAAGCAAGAGCAAGCTTCCGCGCGGGAATGCGAAACCAGATTGCTGGAAAAAGGCCGGTTGAAGGACGGTAGCGGGGACTACCAGGCTTACGACATGTCCTGCAGCGGCAAGATCAATCTTCTATTTGTCCGGCCCGATGACAGGGCAAAACCCATCCAAGCGATCCTGGATCAGAATGACGATTCCAGGCCCGATGCCTGGATCTACGACTATGACAGAAACGGCAAATGGGATCTGTCCTTTTGGGAAAGCAAGAAGGACGGCACCATCGACTTGGTCGGCTTTCATGCCGATGGGGAAGCGGATCCAAGCTCGTATATGAGCTATGCCGCCTGGAAAGTGCGCTACGGAAAATAAGATTTTTTCGGATTGCGCTTTAAGGCACGCGCTCAAGCCAGGGATTGAAGCCGGACGTGCCGTACACCACGGCGCCATCCGCTCCCGGCGCCAGGCCGGCGGCATATTGCGCCAAACCGCTTCCCAAGACGCTTTTCGACCGCAGGACGAAACGGCTATCGAAGTGGATGACGGCGGCCTCCGCAATCTGGTCATTCTCGAAATCAAGATGCTGGACGACGGCGCCGGATGACGAGTCTTGCGGCGCAATCAACATGCCGTTCTCATCAACCTTGCCCTGGGAAAACCGTGTGCGCTCCAGAAACTGCGCCACGCCAAGATATCCGGAAGGCGCCTCTACCACGCCCACCAGCGACCCCGAGAAAGCGGTGCCGTCTTCCCACAATTTTGCGATTTTGAGATCCGGGGAAATGGAGCCCAGAACGGGGTGCCTGCGCCCGTCGGCGCAAAGTCCCAACGTGGCCCCCGCATAGATCAACCGACCGCGCAGCCCTGTGAGCTGGGAAAATTGCAGATTCGCAAAGCTTGCGACTTTCACAGCCGCATTGCTGCGCCCATCCAGCTCATACAAGGAAACCGATGCGCCTTTGCCGCAGATGGCGGCAAATCCAAAGCTGTCGCGCACCGTTTCGAACGACGTGGCGGGGTTGTTGACGGCAAGATAGAACTTGCCGCCAAACTCCGTGGAAACAAATGTCCAGCTTTGGCTCGAAGCCGGCATTTGCGGAATGGACCGCCGATCTATCTCAGTCCCCTGTACGCTATACCGCACGACATCCATATCGTACGCCTTTTGCGGCCGGTCGAGCGGATGCAGCACGATCCAGACGCCGTTCGACGATGCCGAAATGGTTCTTACCATCGCGCTGGGGCCGGAGAAACGCGGTTCGACCGTCCATTCCAGCGTCCCGGTCTTGGAAAATCTTCGCAGAACAGGAATGGTGCGCCCCGACCATTTGTATCCCGCAACGACATAGCCCTGCCCGGAACGCACGATCTTGCCGGCGCCAATCTCACGGTCTTCCACCGACCACAAGATTTTTCCCTGTGCGTCATGGGCAACGACAAGAGAAGAATGTTGACCATTGCGCGCCGGTCCGATCTCGGACGTGACCAGGACACCATCATCTTCGACCGCGCCCAGAATGTCGCCGCCGCCATCGCGCACCGAAACCGCCTCTTGATACGCGGCAGCCGGTTTCGCCACGGAAATGCGGGCCGCTCCGTCGCCGGTCAAAATGAAAGGCGCCCAGAATCGCGGGTGGAGAAAAGCGCGCGAAGGTGGGGAACGGGCGGTATCGATGATGGCCCGTTGCAGCGCGACAGCGATCTGCGGTGCGGCGGGCGATGTCAGATGTTTGTAGAAGGCCTGCATCAGGCGCATGCTTGTCTGGCTCTCGACCGACCACAACGAAGCCATGGTGGCGGGCACTCCCGCGACGGCAAAGGCGCTGGCAAAGCTTTGCAACCGCGCATTGAACGCGGTGGGGTCGAAGTTGGCCGTGTTGCAGGCCGACAAGACCACCAGCCGGGCCGACAGCCCCAAATTCGCGATCTCCGATGTGGTCAAAAGTCCGTCATTTTGATCGTTGGCCATATCTTTTGGCGTCAACACCAGGGCCGCCTGATCCAGTCCCGATACTTCGCCGCGCACCAAGCCATGGGTTGCAAAGTGCAAAATTTCATAGCGGCCCAGAGGCAAGGCGCGAAACTGCTCCTCGGTGGCTTTGTCGCGCGCCAAAAGGGTGGCGCGGCCGCCCACCATGCCGGCAATGGCCTGCAATTCCTCGGCCGTTTCGGGAAGCTCCTTCAAATCCTTGAGGGCGGCGCTGGCGCTGTTTGCCAACTGAGGGTCGCCGATTCCCGCCAACAGCCGATTGCCGCCCGCGTTACGGGAAAGCGCCCTGGACGATAAAAAGTCCCGAATAGACACGACATTGGAAAAGGCATGGTCGAATATCAGCCAATGCGCCCGGGAGAGATCGTAACCCGTTCCCAATCGTGGGGGCGCGGTGCGCAACAGCGCTCCCAGCGGTATGGCCGCGATGTCCGAGGGCGAAAAAAAGATCACATGCTTGGCGCCCGCCAAACACGTGTCGAAGCCGCCGAACAAGGTCTTTTGCAGCCGAATGGCGGCCTCAACCGGATATTGCGCATCCTGAGCGTCGGAAGGCGCGTTCTGGGCGGTCAGAGCGTTCACCAGCACTTTGCGGTCGATCAGAAACTGTTCGTGCGCCTGCCGTGACGCCGCGCCGAAAACGCGTTCGTCCCAGATGCCGCCTTTCCTCACACACACCCGAATGCCGCTGACATAGCCGATGAAAGCCTCGCCATCCCCCAGCGCGGCCTGCAACTGCAACTTGGTAGGCAATTTTTCTTCCGGGCGATGGATGTGCGGTGACAAAACCTGCATCGCTTCATCATAGTCCCTGGCGACAAGTTGGGCCGAAAAATCCTTTGCGGGAAAGGGGCGGCGCGCCGCAACCCTCTCGACCAGCGCCTGAAGCTGGTTTCGTTCCCAGCTTTGCTGATTGTCCCGCAACCGCAACAAAGCGCGCGCCGCGCGGCGTTGATCGCCGCTTTTCTGCGCCACGAAAGTGGACAGTGTGTCCGACACCACATAGCGCGGATTGCGGTTCAACAGCTCCATGCTGGCGATCAGCAAATCGCCGTCTTCGTCGCTGGCCGCCGACCAATAGGAGGCGCCGAATCCCAAAATCAGCCGGTCCAGCAAGGACGGCAAAGGAAAGGCAGCCGTATCCGATCGCTGAGCTTCAAAGGCACGCAATCGGCCGGCAACCGCAGCGTTGAACATCCGGCGCGCCTTTGCCGGGTCGGTCCGGTTTTCCAGGATCGCCAGCGCCGCATCGCGATAGGTCGCGGTCTGACCGCGCGCTTCGCGACTGAGATTCCAATCACCCGCTTTCTGGAAAAGTGGTTTCCACTTCTCGTCGGGCACCGCGCCCGAGAGCTGGTCGAAAAACACTTCAGCGGCCGCGGTATAGAGCTCGTAATAATCCCGGAACGCCCCGGACTTCAGAATATCGCCGCGCCTTGCCCTGATGGGATTGGCGTCGAATGTCCGCCGCGCCCCGGCCACATCGCCCTGCGCCGCCAGGGTGGCGGCTTGCGCGATGACAGCTTCGGCGAGCAGCGCCTCTTTGTGCGCGGGATCGATCTGAAGCCGTTCGACCGCATCGTGAAACAGTCCGTATCCCTGCCCGCTCAAGGGAAAATTACCGACCGTGGTTTGCACGGTGGCGGCCAGGTTCAGAAACGCGGCGCTGTCAAAGCCTTGCCGGGGCAGAGTGGTGCCCAGAAATGGCGCGGCAATCGCCAGCCATTGGATGGCCCTGGCGTAATCATGGTTGGTATAGAGGGCTAGAATCGTCTCTTTCAGCAAGACGGCGGCTTCGTAGCGGCTCTTATCGGTATCCACCCGCAACAGGCTGGCGAAGGCGCGATTGATATATTTGCGCGCCTCGTCATAGCGGCCGTCATATTGTTCCACCGCCGCGTTCAGCAGAAAAAAGCGGGTGGCAAGAGCGGGGTCCTGAAGAGGATTAGCAATCTTCACGGAAAAGTCGGCGCCGAAATTCTCCCGGATAAACTTGGTGTCGCCGGCCAAATAGCGCTCGAATATCCCGACGAACGCCACCCGGGCTGCGGTGAGCCGAGGCTCTTGGAGCGCATCTCCCGTTTCCGCGAAGGCCTTCGCGTTCCTGGCGATACATGGGTATTGATAGGAATAGGCGCAGATGTCCATCAGCAAACTCGAAAGCGACCATCGCGCCTTCAAGTCCTTCTGGCTTGCTATGGCCTTCTCCAAAATGGCGACAGCATCCAGGACTTGACCGTTTGCAAAAGCAGCGATGGCAGCCGCGTCAGGAGCGGTGTCCGCGGCGGCGGCTGGAATCGTCAGCGCCGACAGCAAAAGGGCGCCGGCAAATCCATTTCGCAATTTCCGCAAAAGCATTTCTACCGGATCGCTGTAGGGCTGGTGGGCGCCCCAAGATATAAGGATTTTTCGGAACAGGCGCGACCGGTTGAGAGAATGGTACAGTTGGGTGGGCTTGAACCACCGACCTCCGGATCCACAATCCGGCGCTCTAACCAACTGAGCTACAACTGCACACACGGCCTTGCGACCAACTCTCGAGCCCTTGTCCGGCGCTCTCCCCGGGGCGCGCTTGGCGGCGCGCCCGTCCTCGGCAAAAGCCTCGGACCCAACTGAGCTACAACTGCACACATGGCCTTACGGCCAACTCTCGAGCCTGTGTCCGGCGTTCGTCCCGACGGCGCGTCCATGAACGGCGGCACGCCCGCGCCAAAACCGCACAAGGACCGGCGTTCTATGGTTGGACCACAGCAAAAGCAAGGGTTTAGGCCGGGGGCACGCCCCAAAAGAGACTATTCCACAACCCGACCAAGGCCTTGGCGCCAGAGTCCTGTACCTTTCTTTGCGCTTCGCTAGTCTTGGCCCATGACGTTGCGTCGCCGCGTTCTCGCCCTGATGGCCTTGTTGCTGATCGCCCTGATCGGCTTGCTGTATGTTCAAACTCGCCCGCCACCGATTTTGACGGTCATGACCTGGCCCGGGGCCTATGGCCGGGCCCAGGCCTCCGCGCAAATGCGCGCCTATGCGGCTGAGAAAAATGTCGATGTGCGGCCCGCTTTTTGGGAGGGCGAATTGGCCGAGATCGCCGCCATGGTGGAAAAGCGTCAGTTCAAGGCCGATGTAATCGACTTTGAGCTGCCCGGCGCGGTGGCGGCCTGCCGACGGGGGCTGCTGGAAAAAATCGATCCCGCCCGGCTGCCGCCCGGCGCGGATGGTGTGCCGGCCTCCCGGGATTTCGTGGCTGGCGCCATCGGTCCTTGCTGGGTCGGCAGCATGGTCTATTCCCAGGTGATGCTATTTTCGCCCAAGCTGACGCGCCCGCCCGCGACCCTGGCGGATTTCTTCGACCGCGGAAAATTTCCCGGCCGCCGGGCGCTCAACCGGGCGGCCCCCAAGTTCAATTTGGAGATGGCGCTGTTGGCCGACGGGGTGGCGCCCAAAGACGTGTATCGAACACTGGAAACGCCAGAAGGCCTGGACCGCGCCTTTGCCAAACTTTCGGCGCTCAGGCCGATCTGGGCGCATGACGGCGCCGATGCGGTGAATTGGGTCAAAAACGGCCAGGCGGTGATGGCCGCGGCCCTGAACGGCGATGCACTGGGACAAAAAGATTTCACGCCCGGCGTACTCTGGGATCGTCAATTGTACGAAATGGACGTATTCGCCATTCCCGCAGGCAATCCCAACAAGGCCCGCGCCTTGGATTTCATCGCCTATGCCACCGGCAGCGCGCGCCTGGCGGGCGCTGCCAACTGGGTGGCATTCGGCCCGGCGCGGCGCTCGGCCATTGCCTTGGTCAAGACCAATCCGGAAACCGGCCGCCCCATGCGGGTTTTGCTGCCCACCGCGCCGGAGAATTTCCGCAACGCCTTTGCCATCGATGCCGGTTGGTGGCTGACGCATGGCGCGGGAATCGCGCCGCGCTGGCAGGAGTTTGTCTCGCGATGATGGGCTATGCGCTGCGCCGTCTGTTGGGCGCGATCCCCACTTTGTTCGTGATCGTGACGCTGGCTTTCTTCATGATGCGCATCGCGCCCGGCGGCCCCTTTGACAGCGAGCGGCGGTTGCCGCCCGAAGTCGAACGCAACATCAAGGCGGC
>DATEEB010000269.1:0-6426 GCA_035281345.1 Rhizomicrobium sp.
CGCCGCCCGATATTTTCCACGTCGATAATGGCGTCATCCACGACCTCGCCCAGCGCGATGACCAGGCCGGCGATCACCATGGTGTTGATGCTGGCGCCCAGCCAGGACAGCATCAGTGCCGCGCCCAGCAGGGACAGTGGGATGGCGACGAAGGAGATCGTCGCGGCGCGCCAGTTGCGGGTGAAGAAAATCAAAACTAGCACGACCAGCAGACAACCCAGAACCAGGGCCTGTGTCAGGTTCTGAAGCGAGCGTTCGATGAAGGTTGCCGGGCGGAATATGGTCGAGTCCACTTCCAGGCCCTTCAAACCGGGACGCATTTCCGCCAGCGCCTTTTCGACGCCGCGTGTCACATCCAAGGTGTTGCCGCCCTGATGCTTTTCCACGATCAGAAGCAGGCCGGGCCGGTCGTTGATGATGGCATCGCCGATGGGCGCGGCATGGCCCTCGGTGACGGTCGCCACATCGCCCAGCCGCACCGGCGCGCCGTTGGCAAGCTTGATGACGGTGCGTGCCAGGTCGAGCGGCGTTTCAATCGGCGACATATGCCGCACAGCCAGGCGTTGGTTGGGGGTATCGACAAACCCGCCCCCCGTCGTGACCGCTGCGTCTCCGGCGGCGCGCTGAACCTCCGCCAGGGTTACGCCGGAAGCCGCCAGCCGGGCAGGGTCCACCAGCACCTGCAGTTGCCGGTCGCGTTGACCCCAGACGGCGACATTGGCCACCCCCGGCACGGCCATCAAACGTGGCCGCATCGTCCAGCGCACGATCTCCGACATCGCCATCTGGTCCATTGTGTTGGACGAAATGCCGATCTTCATCGCCCGGCTGGTCGCGGACAAAGGCGGCAGCATGACCGGCGGGCGGACATTGGCCGGAAGATGGGGCGCCACGGTCGTGACGCGCTCCTGCACCAACTGGCGGGCGCGGATCACATCGGTGCCTTGGTTGAAGATCAGGACAACCGACGACAGGCCCAGGACGGATTTGGAACGCAGGGTCTTCAGGCCCGGCACACCGTTAACACCGGCTTCCAGCGGCACCGTGACTAGGCTTTCGACCTCCTCGGTCGAAAGCCCCGGCGCTTCCGTCTGGACCTCCACCATGGGCGGCGCGAATTCGGGAAACACATCCAGCGGGACATCGCGGGTGCTGCGTACGCCCAGCATCACCAGCACCAGAGCGATGGCGATGACCAATACCCTCTGGCGAAGCGCGTTGGTGACGAGCCAGATCAGCATGTCACTTGGAGCCGAACTCGGTGCCAAACAGTTCGGCGGTGCCCGCGACCACGACCTTGTCGCCGCGTGTGAGGCCACGGCCCAACATGGCGCGATCGGCGCTTATGGAGCCGACCTCGATCCTGCGGCGCTCATAGGCGTGCGGCCCGGTCTGCACATAGACCCATTCGCCGCCATAAGCGTCGTGTACGATCGCGGTGCGGGGAATGGAAAGCCCGCTGGTGCGTCCGGTGGCCGGAAGATCGACGGCGACGCGTTGACCGACTTGAAACGCTCCGGCGCCCGGCGGGATGGCATAGTAGAAATCAACCGACCCTGCAGCGGCATTGGCGGTCGGTGCGGCCTTGACGGGTGTTGCGGAAACGGCCTGCCCGTTGCCGCCAAGGCTGCGGACCCGTGCCGGCGCGGAATGCGCAATCCGACCCAGATCGCTCGCAAAGGCCGCAACCCGGACCCACAGTCTCTTTGGCTTGCCGAATTCGCTGCCCCCGAGCAGTGCGCGTTGTTCTATGGCCGCCTGCAGGTTGGCCTGGGCCACTGCCAGAGCCATTTGCGCATCGTCGCTGGATCGGACGCTACCAGCTTCTTCTTTCACCAAGGCGGTGGCCCGGGCCGCAATTCTTTGTGCGCTTGTGACTTCCGCGCGGGCGCGCGCCACATCGCCGTCGGCGCGAACGCGGCTGGCGCCCAGCGCGGCCAGATCGGTCTGCGCGCTGGTGGCGACATTGCCGACCAGCACCACGATTTCGCCGTGGGCGGCTATGGTCGGCCTGACTTCGGCCTGTCCCACCACCACTGTCTGAAGGCCCAGCCTGCGTTCCGCCGCTGGAGTCAGTGTGATCCGCAACAACTCCGTCTCATGCGCCAAGGCTTCGGTCTTGGCAGGCGGCGGAGACTTAGGCTTTGGGGGGCCGCAGCTGGCGAGCGCGGCGATCGCAAGCAGCACCAGCGCTTTCTGATATGGCATCGCATGCCCCCCGATTTTCTTGTTGCCGCTAGTGTCCCGATTCCGAAATTCGCATGATCCCTATATCGGGTGTTAGCGAATTTCGGAATCGTCAGGACACTAGCAACTTATTGATTCCTAGTGTCGTTTTGGTTTCGAAGTTCGCCAAGAGCCTGATATCGATGATATGGCGAACTTCGAAACCACGACACTAGGATTGATCTTCCTTGCGATCACGTCAATATCGCGACAGGCACGGCAAGCCTTTTCGTGAGAGGACGATACTATTCACTTTCTGACATCTTGCTGACACCTTGGAGGCAGCCACATCTCCCCGCGCGCCCCTTCGCGGTGGGGCCATTTGTGCCCCCCTTTTTTTTCATCTTATGACATCGCTGGCCTGTGCCAGCAGTTTGCCCGCCAGGTGAGCCTGTTCCTGGAAGTATCTCACGAAGCGCTGAGGCTCCCGCGCCTGATAGGGGCGCAGATTTTCCGCCCAGCGATAGCTGATGGATTCATAGAGCAGTTCGGCCGTCACGCTATAGGGTCCGCCGGCGACAGCCACGCTGTATGTCACCGTATCCTGGCCGCCGACAAAGCCGGGGTCCTGGCGGGCCGCGCCTACCACAGCGATTTTCGGATCGGCGGTGTTCTTGTCGAAGCCGCGCGGCAAGAGGCGATTGTCTTTGAGATAGTGGTTGCCAAAGACCAAACCGGTGGTGACCCGCCCCTTGCTGTCGCCCATGATGGATTCATAGATTTGCACCTGGCCGGAATCGGTGATCCGGTCGTGATGCGGTTCGAATTTTGCGGCGTCTTCGTCGTTGTCATTGCCGACGATGGAGCCGTCCCGCTTGAGCGCCCCGGATTCGAAGACGACTTTTCCCTGGGCATCGCGCACCACGACATGCAACCAAACGCGGCGGGCGGGATAGCCCGTCGGCAATTTGTGACCCGCCTTGTTTGCCACCCGGACGTCAAAGCCAAGCCTGCCGCTGGTGAGATGGGCATTGCTGATGGATACGGACGCAGTCTGCTGCGAGAGAAATTTTTCCGAGTGCTGCGCCGAAGCTTCTAGCTCTTCCGGCGTGGCGATGACGCCGAGTTCGCGGGCATAATCCTTGAGAATACGCAGCATGAAGGCATTCCCGCCGACGAAGGTATGGCGCATTACGCCATCACGCGGCTGGGCATGCACGGACGTGATGGGCGATTGGTCGGGCGCCCGGGTCATGTGGCAGGACTGGCAGGAGTCCGTTTTGGCATAGGCGCTATGCTGCCATTCCTGGAACGGCATCTGCTCCGGCAAAGTGCCCGCCGGTTTGCCCTCTTCGTCCAGCGCCTCTGTGAGCAGGGTGTGGCAGGTGGCACAGAGTTCCGATGCCTTGATGTGGTCGCCCCGCGCCGGCAAGAAAGAGGTCGAAGAATGCATGATACGCTGGCGGCCTTTGTCGGGAGCGTCATAGGGGCCGAACACTTCGCGTTCTTCCGGCTTTTTCACCGTGTCGATGAGAAAGCCGCCGTCCAGACTGGAAGACTTGCCCAGATTGCCGGGCTGAATCTGATGGCAAAGGGTGCATCCAACGCCGTCGGCCGCCAAAGCCGCTTTGACATCCTTGGCATCTTCCAGTTCGCCTTCGGGTTCCTCCATCGCCGAGCCGTCGCTGACGCCAGCGAGATATTTCAGCACTTGGCCGCGCAGGCCCTCGGCGCGGGCCTGAAACCGCTGCATCGGCATGTGGCAAGTGGCGCATTTGTCCTCGATGGCGGCAGCGGCCGCGGGATGATCCATGGTTTCGCGGCGGATCGAGGCTTGCCAATAAGGATCGCGGGCCGAGTTCGCCATGATCGAGGCGCGCCATTCATAGCCGATGGAAATATCTTCTCCGTTCGGCGCGCGCATTTGGCTATGGCAGGCGATGCAGTGGGTGGACGTCGTGAAGAGGAGATGCGTGATCGGGAGCGTGAATTGATCGCCTGGTTCCCGCGCAAGGACGGCATGAGTCGCAAGGCCCGCGGCGACCAGCATCACCACCGATCCGCACAGCAGGAAAAGCTTTGCGTGTTTGCGGATCACTTTCATGTGCAGAAAAAGTCCGAACGGCAATGTGAGTTAGCAATAGGTGCGATCTTGCGTCAACGGACACATAAGTTCTAATTCGCGCGAGCGCGGGAGACGCGATTGCCCGGACTGTCGAATGTATTCTCGATTTTGTTTCTGATAAGCGTTTGCAGCTTGCCCGGCCTGGCTGCACCTGCGTCGCAATCGCTACCGGATGGCCGCGCCCTGTTCAAGGAAAATTGCGCCGCCTGTCACGGCGCGGACGGGCGCGGGAATCGCAAAATTTCGGAGGTGGGCTTTCCAAACCAAATGCCGGACTTTCAAGATTGCAGCTTCGCCAACCGCGAAGCCGATGGGGACTGGTCTTCCATTGTCCACAAGGGCGGGCCGCGGCGCGCTTTTTCCCGCACCATGCCGGCTTTCGATCAGGCGCTGAACGACGATGAAATCAATGCGATCCTCGCCCATTTGCGCACATTCTGCCAAAAATCAGGCTGGCCCCGTGGCGAATTCAATTTGCCGCTGGCGTTGTTCACGGAAAAAGCCTTTCCCGAGGATGAGGTGCTAAACCGCACCACCTTCAACACCAGCGGTGCACAGGCGATTACCTCTACCTCGATTTACGAGAAGCGGTTCGGAGCCCGTGGACAGTTGGAGGTGAGCCTGCCCTTCTCCAGCATCGATAGCGGCGCGGGCGTCAAAACCGGCATCGGCGATATCGGCGTGGCCTGGAAGCAGAACCTGCTGGCCGATGTGGACGGCGGGACCATCTTCAGCATATTGGGCGAAGTGGTGCTGCCGACGGGCAGCGCGGCGCGAGGATTGGGCAAGGGCACCTTCAATTTTGAACCCCACCTCCTGTTCGCCCAATCGCTGCCGGCCGATTTTTTCCTGCAAGGCGACATTTTCGGCGAGTTTCCCGCCGGTAAGGGATTGTCCAAGGAAGCCCATGCCCGTTTGTCGCTGGGCAGGACATTCGCGGAGGAAGACGGGTGGGGACGGTCTTGGTCGCCGCAGATTGAACTTCTGACCTGGCATGAGTTCGCGCCGGGAGCACAGGTCGATTGGGACATTGTCCCGCAAGTGCAAGTCAGTCTTTCAAAACGCCAGCACATATTGGCCAGTGCGGGCGTGCGCCTCCCGCTCAACAATAGCTCTGAGCGCAAGCCGATGTTCGTCTTTTATATTCTCTGGGACTGGTACGACGCCGGCTTTCTTGAAGGCTGGCGTTGACGTCCGCCCCACTGACCCATGGATGTTACCCAAGCCGCTACGGAATTGCCGTAGATCGAACTTGATTTCGATCAATGACCTGAAGGGCAACGGATTTTACGAATAGGTGCTGTCACAGCCATGGAAGGGCGGCACAGATGGATACGACCCGGCGCGTCGGATTGTATTCCGCGACCGCTTCTGCCGCACTCAGCATTGCATACATTCTTGGGCAGTTATTGGAGTGGCAAGGACTACTGGGCTCGGCTGGCGGCGCCGAAAGCACAAGTACCCCATTGGGGATCGCGGTATTGCTGACGCCATCTCTGCTGCTCGGATGCGCATTCGTGACAATGATGGCGGCGCTTCATCAAACATCACTTGCGGACAGAAAGGCAATTAGCCAGGCCGCGTTGGCGTTCGCGACCATGTATGCGACATTGGTAACCCTGGTCTACTTCGTGCAACTTACACTCGTCGGACCCAGAACGTCCGCTGGTGATATGGCTGAGATTGAGTTTTTGCGCTTCGTCCCCTACCGCTCGTTTCTTTTCGCAGTTGATCTGCTCGGCTACAGCTTCATGAGTTTGGCAACTCTGTTCGGAGCGTTCGCTCTTCCCGATACCCCTCCCGCTCGGGCGCCGCGACTCTTCATGCTTGCGACTGGCCTTCTGCTTCCGACCATAGCACTGCAAATGTATTTTCCGGACCTAATCTGGTTGGCGGCGTTGTGGGGCATCACTTTTCCTGCGGCGATGGTTCTTGTTGCCGTGATGTTCGCTCAGGCTAAGTAGCAGAGCATTTTGGCGCGCTCGCGCCCGTCTACTACTATCGGGCGTTCTATCTTCGGCGAAGTTCAATCGTTCGCCGCTTGCGCGTACGTCTTCGATCTCTGCAAGTGGCTCCGACGATTGCCCACATCCACACGCATGCTCGCTTGGTTTTGCGGGACCACGGGCTCAGCC
>DATEEB010000270.1:0-45785 GCA_035281345.1 Rhizomicrobium sp.
CGCCGCCAGCGTGACGATGGCCTTGGGCAGAGTGGCGGAAAACAACAGGGTGCGCCGCGTCTGAGGCGTGGTTTCCAGGATGAATTGCAGGTCTTCGCGAAAGCCCATATCGAGCATCTCGTCGGCTTCGTCCAGAACCGCGCAGCCAAGTCCCGACAGTTTCAGCGCGCGCCGTTCGATATGATCGCGCAGGCGACCCGGCGTGCCCACCACGATATGCGCGCCATCCGACAATTCGCGGCGCTCGCGCCCCGGATCCATGCCGCCGACACACGATACAATGCGCGCGCCGGCATAGCGGTACAGCCAGCTCAGTTCGCGCTGCACCTGCAGCGCCAATTCGCGGGTCGGCGCGATGATCAGGGCCAAGGGATCGCGCGCCGGGCCAAAGGCCGCGGCGCCTTCCAGCAACGTCTCCGCCATCGCCAGGCCGAAGGCGATGGTCTTGCCCGATCCGGTCTGGGCCGAAACCAGCAGGTCGCGGCCTTCGGCCTCAGGCTCGGTCACGGCGCTCTGCACCGGGGTCGGGATGGTGTAGTCACGCTCCGCCAGGGCGCGGGACAAAGCGGGATGGGTGGCGGGAAAGGTCAAAGGGAACTCAGGAGCCGGATTTTCGGCCCCTCTTTAGTCTTCTGGCTGTGAAAAGATAGGCGAAACCTGGTTTTAGCTCTTCATGCCGCCTATGCGCGCCATCATCTGGCGGTCTTTATTGGCCTGCATCAGCAAGGTAAGGCCGGAAATGGTGGCTAGACCAAGCCCGCCGGGCATGCCGGTTTCCGGGTCGGCCTCGATTTTGGAATAGCTTTCGTTGGAAACTTTTTCCCACTTTCCGGCGGGCTTCTTGATTTCGATGCTGGCGACGGTGGCCTTCAGCACCAGCCGCACGATGGCAGGATGCGGCGGTGTGGGCTTGGTCAGGCTTGGAAAGCCGTCCATCATTTGCCAGCCATTGGCCAGCGCCCAGCTTGTGATTTCATCCTTGGTCATGGCCGCAATAGAGCAGATTCTGCGCGGGTGCGATATTCCGGCGGATTGGCCCGCGCACCGGCAAGATCCCCGGACAAAGAGCGGGTGCGTGACGGGTTCGCATAACCGTCACAATGGGCCGATACCCTGCATTGTGAGTTTGCTGAAACCCACCTCTGAGTTGTTGCATCGGTTGAATCGCGCGGTGACAAGCCCGCGCCTCAAGTTCGCCGCGATTCTGGCCGCCGACCTTTTGGGCTTGCGCCACCTCATCGTTCGCCTGGATCCCGTCAATGGCTGCAACCTGCGTTGCGGCATGTGCTTTTTTTCCGATCCCGATTGGCGCAGCGAACATATGAAGGGCCGTTTTTCCCAGGAGGAGATACGGCGGCTGGCCGTGATGTTCTTCGGCGACGCCCTTCAGGTCCATATCGGCTGCGCCATGGAGCCAACCATGTTCCGCGATCATCCCTGGCTTGTGGAGCTGGCCAAGCAGCACCAAGTTCCTTTTGTCGGTTTCACCACCAACGGCCAGATGCTGGAACATTCCGGCTTCGAACGGATGGTGACGGCCGGTCTGGATGAAATCACGATCTCCACGCACGGTGTGACCCGGCAAAGCTATGAAACCTTGATGCAGGGCGGGGATTTCGGCCGCCTGCATGCGAGCTTGGCCATGATCGACAGCGTCAAGCGCCGGCTCGGCGCGCAGACACCGCGGCTCAGGATCAACTACACCATTTGCCCCGACAATCTGGATGAACTTGCGGAGTTCTTCAACGTTTATGGCGGCTATGAGATTGCAACCGTCCAGCTTCGTCCCGTCGCCGACTTCGGAAACACCGCCTATGCGAACAAGGACCTTGCGCCTCATCTCGATCGCTACAATGGGGCTATCGCGCGCATGGCGGCCGATTGCCGGAAGCGGAACATCACGCTGCTCGCCAACCAAATCGATCCGGCGCATCGGCGGCCCAATCAAGCCGCGCAGGTCTATCAGGAAGGGATACTGCGCTACCTAAATCCCAATATTGTCTGGCGGAAGGATTTCGATTGGCGCTCCGTGGACTATCGCCACCACAAACAGCGCATCGTATGGCGCCGCCACTTGCTGCGCCGTTCGCTCGGACGCAGATGGGGAACAGCGCCACCCTCCCATCAAGCCGCGTTTGACGTCCTCTGATGTTCCGGAGCTTTCACCCGTCAGGCCGATCGCCTGAGCGCCCTACCGGCCTGAACATGCGCCGCGCTGGCCAGAACCTGCCGCAGGCCCGCGATATTGGCGGGCAGGCTATAGATCCGATCGAAGATGATCCGGGCTTGCGCGGCACGCTGGGCCGCGCGCTGGTCGTCGCAGAGCACATCCAGGATAGCGTTTTTGAACGCGCCGGGTTCATCGGCCACCCAGAAGGCGCCGCCATGATCGATGCCCTCGCATCCTTTGGAGGTCGTCACCACCGGCGTGCGCATCGCCATGGCTTCCAGGCACTTGATGCGCGTACCCCCGCCATGGAGCACCGGCACGATGGCGCAACGCGACACGGCGATCTCGGCCAAAAGATCGTCCTTGGGACCCAATCCCACAACGCCCTGCGCATTTGAAAAATTGCGAACCACCTCGTCCGAACGCTTGCCGACGACGCAAAGTTCGGCCTTGCGCCGCAGTTCGTCATCCCAGACATTCTGGATAAACCAGCGCAATCCTTCATAATTCTGAAAATTGTCGAAACTGCCGCTCATAACGATGCGGTTGATCCGGCTGCCCCGCGCTGCGGAATCGGGAATATCGACAAAATTCGGAATGATGTGCAGGCGCTCGGCCGGAATAAAGGTCCTATAGACGTCCCTATCCTGCTCCGAAACGCAGATGACCGCGTCAGCGCGTGGAAAAAACAGCTTTTCATGACTTGATTCGACGCGTTGGCGCAGGCGGAGCGCCGCCCGGGCCGGCAAGGATTGCTTGGGCGCAAGACCGGTCAAAACAGACTCCACATTGTGGGTGCCAAGAACCACGGGAATGCCCAGCCTGGCGATCGGCGCAATTTGTGCGCCGATAAAGCCATAGTCGAGAATAGCCGCGGAAAAGGGCGTTCTGGCGTGGAGCGCTGTCAGTTCCTTGATGAAAGCGCCATGGGCGCGGAAATAGACACCGGCGGCTTGGCGCAAGCGCGGCCAGGAAAATGGAATCTGCCGGAAGATAAGGTCCGGCGCGCATTGCGCGGCGAGATCGGCGCGATTGTAGTTGCCCACAAAGGCTTCGATCCTATAGCCAAGGGCGCGCAGCGCGGAGATCAGATTAAGGACGCGGATTCGCTCGCCCGAATTGGGGGGAAAAGGGCTTACATAGGTCGCATATAAAAGTGTGCCGGCCGGCTTCATACGCGCCCCGGTCAGGCCATGGGCGCGGCTGGCCGCACCTTGAAGACAAAACCCGTCGCCGCGATCAAGGCGGCAAAAACCCCAATCAGATCGAACAGAAGGGCGGTCATCGCGGGACGGCCCAAGACCAGCGTTTGCCCGGCCCCGAGCAGCAAAACATAACTCAGCATCAGAAAACCGGTGCGCAGAAGAGCTATGGCGGGACTGCCGCGCCGCAGCAACAAAGGCGCGAAGGCCCAGGCAACCCCCAACGTGGCGCCAAAGCAAAGCAGCGGTCTGACCGTTGCGGGGACCACAGCAGGAAAGGCAGCCTGCGCTAGAAAATAAAGTCCCAGGAACAGCAAACCGAAACAAGCGGCCGCGCGGTCGCGGTTGCGCACCAGGGGCCGGATACGGCGCGCCGCCAAGGACAGGATTTCCAGGACGGGTTGAACAATGGCGTAACCGGCGATCAAAAGCCGCTCGCCCACTTTGGGGTTGAGCGCGCTGGACGGATATCCGAACTGCACCAGGGCATGATCGTAGCGCGCAAGCGCATGCAGAACTTCGATGCTTTTGCGGCCTTTGCGCCATTTGCCCACGGAGGCATCGGATAGGCCGCGGCGCTGCACCACATCGCTGGAACCCGCCTCCCATTGGGGATAGTCGTGACTTTTGGCAGCATAATCGAGCATGCCCGGTTCAAAAGCCATGTCCAAAAAAACCATGATGCGGCGCATTTCGCGTTCCGGATCTGAGATCAGATTTTCATAGCGAAGATGCAGAACATGGAGCTTATCCTGCGCCAGAACGCTGCGCGCCTTCTGCTCCCATTCCGTCCAGCGCCTGAGCAGATTGAAAAAACTCAGCCTTCTGTATCCGCGCAGCTCCAAAAAGAAACTGCCTTTTTTGGAAAGCTGCGACAGCGCCACATCCCGGCCGTCGCGCGTGATGTGAATGTAGCGGGCCTGCGGCAAAAGCGCCGTCAGAAACTCCAGATGCGGGATATCCGAAGGCGTCTTGAAGGCAACGGTCTTTTTGCCCCTGGCCGCAAGCGCGGGGGCCAGCAGATGTTCCAGAAAGGCTGCGCCCGCCTGCAGGACATGGCCGCGATCAACGCCGGCAACGTTGCATACGGCCCCGTATGGCCCTTCCGCCAAGTCCAAAAGAAGCTGGCGAAGCGACAGAGGGCCGCCATAGGCGCCACAGACCCATGGCGTTTCCGGCAGCGCCAAAATCTGGGAATGGCTGTCCAGCAGGACGCGAAGCAGGGTCGTGCCGGACCTTGGAACGCCGACGATGAAGATCGGAGAAAAGGGCACCCGGCATTCCTTGGCGATCGTCCGGTACGATTGCCCCGGCAGATGTTACCCCCGGAGACTAGGCGGCCAAGATGACGGCGCCGTGAAGCCACCCCTTACAAAAGGGTCGCAAAAAAAAGGCAACATGCCGCCGTTGCGGCGCAAGCCGCGATGGTTTGAGACAGTTTTGTAACACTCCAGGGTGCGCGCGGAACAAACCGTCGCTCACCGCCCGCGAGAAGGACGAGATAATAGGATTTTCCGAACAGGCAGATGCTGCGACGGAAATCCAGAGCGTGACTGGTATGGCTGCGGGCAGAAAAGGCTTTTTTGATCTCGTCGATCTGCGCGGGCGTGAAGGTGAATTTCGCGCCCGGCGACATGCGCGCGAACATTTGTTGCAGGAACGGATCTGGCTCAGGCGCCATCAGCATACCGGTATTTAGCGCCTCAACCGTAAACAAATCATGGACCGGCCCGCTCAATGAAACCGACCCTCAGCTATGTTTCGATGTGGAACGCCGCGAACCGCAATACGGAATCCGGGTATCCTTTCTCCATGCGGGAACAATTGCGCAAACGTTTCCATGTGGTTGATCTTTTCCCGCTCGAATTCTCGGACGATGGCCTGTGGATGCCGGTGCGGGCCGCTTATAAGGCGGCGGGAAAATACTATCATCCCATGCGCGAACCGGCCGTGTTGAAGTATCTTGCGCGCCGCATCGAGCAGCATCTGCGCGCCGTCAAGCCCCAGGCGGTGTTCGCGCCATCCTCGATACCGCTGAGCTTCGTGGATGCGAAGCTGCCCCGCATCTTCGCCACCGATCAATTGTTCTGCGACTTCGTGGAAAGCTATATCCATTCGCCGGCACAGCGCTTCATCCGCTTGGGCAATGCCCAGGAACAGCGCGCGCTTTCGGGTGCCGCGCTCGCCACGTTCCCATCCGAATGGGCGGCGCAAACCGCCGTCTCCCAGTACGGCGCGGATCGGGCCAAAATCCACGTCATCCCCTGGGGCGCCAATCTTCCGCAAACCATTGCCCAGGAAGACGTGGAGGCCGCGATCAAAAAGCGGCCGATGGACCGCTGCAATCTGGTTTTTGTGGGACGCGATTGGGCACGCAAGGGCGGCGACGTGTTGGTCAGGACGGTGGAGGCGTTGAATCGGGCAGGTCTGCCCACACGCGCCACTATCATCGGCGCCGAACCCAAGGACCTGCCGCCCCATCTGTTCGATATCCACCCCTATCTGGATAAAGGTCGGCCTGAGCACTTTGCCATCCTGTCATCGGTGATGCTGAGCGCCCATTTCTTGTTTCTGCCTTCGCGTGCCGAAGCCTATGGTCAGGCGTTCTGCGAGGCTGCCGCCTTTGGCGTGCCCTCGATCGGCTCGGCGGTGGGCGGAATCCCGACCATCATCCGGGAAGGGGAAACCGGCTTTGTACGCTCCCTGGAAACCTCCGCACCGCAATTCGCGATGCTGATCAGAGAAACGCTGTCGGATCGCCGCCGCTACGAAAGTCTAGCCAAACTAGCGCGCGAGGATTTCCGTCAACGCTTGAACTGGGACAGTTTCGGCGACCGGCTGAATGACTCCATCGCGGCCGTGATGTAGCCATGGCCTCGTCGCGGCAAGCGGTACAAGGACTGTTTTGGAGCGTGGCGGAACGCGTCGCCACCCAGGGCATGACCTTTGCCGTTCTGCTGATCCTGGCGCGCATTCTAGGACCGCAAAATTACGGGTTGGTCGCCTTGGCGGCGACCATCGCGCTTTTCGGTCAGATGCTGCTGGGCGAAACCTTCAGCCAGGCTTTGATTCAAGAAAAAAACATCGAGCAGGCGCATAGCGCCAGCCTGTTTTGGCTGTTGGCCTTTCTTGGTCTGCTTGCCGCCGCCTTGCAATTTTTGGCGGCCGGCTGGCTGGCGGATTTTTTCGCGCAACCGGCGGTGATGCCGATCCTGCAAGCCTTGTCTCCGCTTTTGTTGCTTTCGGCTCTGCAAGCGGTGCCTGTCGCCCTGTTGCGGCGGGAGCTGAATTTCCGCGCCGTGTTTGCAGCCTCCACCACCGGAACATTGATCGGCGGTGCGTCGGCCGTCGCCATGGCGCTGACCGGCTTTGGGGTCTGGAGCCTGGTTGCAAATCTTTTGGTTCAGAGCGTGATCGTGACCGGATCGATTTGGCTCAGATCCACCTTCCGCCCCTCCCGGGAATTTTCCTTAAGCCATTTGAGCGCACTTTGGTTTTACAGCCGCCACGTGCTGCTGCAACGCCTGGCGGCCTTTGCCGCCAATCAGAGCCCGCGTTTGATCGTCGGCTATGTTTTCGGTCCGGTGGCGCTGGGCGCTTTTTCCTTGGGTTTGCGCATCATTGAGATGCTCTATCAGCTGCTGGTCATACCGGCCACCAATGTGATCCTGCCCTTGATCGCCAGAATCCGGGAGAATCCGGAACGCCTGGAGAAGGCGATCCTGGGCGCGACACATATGACCGCCGTTCTCGCCGCGCCGGTTTATCTCACCTTGGGAATGTGTGCGCCCATGGCGATACCGCTGATCTTCGGTCCGCACTGGCAGGCCAGCGTGCCTTTGGTGCAGATTCTGTGCTTTTATGGTGTGATCCTTTCCTGCGGCCAGATTTGGCAATCGATCCTGGGCGGCCTTGGCCGCCCCGATGTCGCGGTACGCATCACCATCGCCGCCGCGGTAACCAGTGTGGGAGCCTTGCTGCTCAGCACCCATTGGGGACCGATAGCCGCGGCCGGCGCCTTTGTCTTTCGCGGTTATGTCACCCTGCCCTTGATGCCGCTGATCATTGCGCGGCTGACCGGCGTGCCGGCAACCCGCCAGTATGCCGTCTTTTTGCCGCTCGCTCTGGCCACCGCGCTTATGGCGATGGCGGAGGAACTGGCTTTGACCGCCCTGGCCGGCACGGTCACGGATGCTTTTTTATTGGCCGCCGTGCTGACGACGGGGGCGGTTGTCTATGGCGCCGCCTTGTATGTTCTGGATCGGCGCGCCATCCAAAAAGGCTTTTCAATCCTCAAACATCTTCAACCGCAACAGGCATCCGCCGGATGACATCCGCAAATCGCCGCCATGTCTTTGTCTGTGGACTGCATCGCAGCGGCACCTCGCTGATCGCGCGCAGCTTGGCGCAGCACCCCCAGGTCAGCGGCTTCAAGAACACCGGCGTCATCGAGGATGAAGGACAATTCCTGCAGACGGTCATGCCGCTGGAGATCGCCTATGGCGGGGTGGGACGCTTCGGCTTCGACCCGCGCGCCCATATGACAGAAGCCTCTTTCTTCAACAGACCGGAGAATGCGCAAAAGCTCCAGGCGGAATGGGGCCGCTATTGGGATCCGGCCAAGCCGGTATGGATCGAAAAGACGCCCAGCAATCTTCTGCGCATGCGGCTGTTGGCCAAGCTGATGGCGCCCAGCTATTTCGTGATCGTGACGCGCCATCCGGTCGCTGCATGTCTTGCGACCCTGAAATGGACGGAAGGCAATCTGTTCAGCCTGTTCGCCCATTGGGTTCATTGCTACCGGATCGCGCAGAACGATGCCGGCCATCTCCCCCATGTGATCTGGACCAGCTATGAGGACTTTGTGGCGCGCCCGGAGCAGGCGTTGAGCCGCCTTCTGCACTTTATCGGGCTGCAACCCGCCGGAAAGCTGCCCTTGGCGGTCAGCGACGAGAATGAAAAATACTTCAAGCTGTGGCGCGAGCGCTATTTTGGAGATGGGAATCGCGCCATCGAACAACTACCCCCGGAGCACCACCGCAACCTGCTCACCAGGACGCGCGACAGGCTCGCCCGCGACCGCAAGGAGGGTGCGCTGCCCTTCTATCGCCGCAAGGAAAATCTCAGAAGTTTCCGCGACGCGCTGGATGCCGCCGCATTGCTGGAAAAGGACATCCAGGATTTCGGTTATAGCTTTTATGATCCTCAGAAATCGCCGCAGGATGCGCCGCGCGTTCATGACGTTTTGGCGACGGAAATATGAGACATATATGACGCATGCCGGCTGCCGCGATCACCGCGGCGCTTTAAGGTATCGCTGCGCCGGATGGCCGCTGACGATGACGCTGCATGCCAAAAGACCGCGTGTTATGTGTCGGCGAAAAGCGAGAGGAACGGGCAATGCGCGCGGTGCGGGACTATCTCTATACCAAAGGCCATAAGACTCTTTTTCAGCTTCGCCGTCTTTCGCCGGGCGCACGGGCCATGCCGCATTTCATCGTGATCGGAGCGCAAAAGTCCGGCACCAGTTCGATGTTCTCCTACCTCAAACAGCATCCTCAGATCGTACGCCCGATTTTCAAGGAGCCTTACTTCTTCGATCGTCATTATCATCGCGGTTTAAGCTGGTATGGCTGCAATTTTCCCGCGCGCGGAGCGATCGACCGTCTGGATGACCGGCTCGGGCGCCCGCATTTGACCTTTGAGGCGACGGCAACCTACGTCTTCGATACCGAAGTCCCGGCGCGCATCGCCCGCGACATCAAAACCCGCAAATTCATCCTGTTGCTGCGCAATCCGGCCGAACGCGCCATCTCCGCCTATTGGCATGCCCGCCGCATGGGAATTGAGAGCCGATCCCTGGCCGAGGCTATGGATGCCGACCTTAGCCGCTATCAGGAGGAGATTGCTTTCGAAAAGGGAACCGGGCCGGCGCCGCAAGGAGACCAGCCGCGTCCCACCTACTTGCGGCGCGGCATTTATCACGAAGCGGTTTCGCGCTGGCAATCGGTGTTTTCGCCAAAGGACCTTCTGATCCTGCAGAGCGAGACCATGTTCGCCGATCCTGCCGCTGTAATGGCGCAGGTGTTCGCGTTCTTGGAAATTGCCCACCCAGAGCACATCGATTTCGCGCCCCAGAATGTCGGAAAATACGACGCCCGCGACGCCAAGGTGCGCGAGATCCTGCAGGAATTCTACCGCCCGCATAACGAGCATTTGAACAGCATCAGCCAAACCAGGATCCGTTGGTAGGACATGAGCGTTCCGCTAACCGGCATTCTGCTGATTCCACTGGGCTTGCTCCTGGCGGCCATGCCGTGGCGTTACGCCCTGGCCGGTTTGATGGTCTTTGCCATGCTGTCGCCGGCCGCGGTGGTCAATGCGGGAAATTTCGGTCTGCAGCCGGGATATTTCCTGGCGCTTCTGCTGATCGGCCGCACGATAGTCCAGATCATGACGGATCGTTTCACCTTGAACCGCATTGTGCTGTCCAAGATGCTGCCGCTGTTCTGGTTCCTGGCGCTCTGCTTCATGGTGCTCTTCATCGCGCTTTGCTTCTTTCAAGGCAGTGTGGAGACCTTGTCCGGCAGTTCCGGTTTCAAGTCCGGGATGATCCGGCCTTTCCAATTGGCGCGCGAGAATTTCACCCAGCTCTTTTATTTGATCGTGAATATCTGCCTGGTCTATGCGCTGGCGCATGGGGGGCTGCGTCACGAACCGGAGAAGCTGCCGCAAGTCTGGGACAGGGCGATTGTCTGCGGTTTGGTTTTTTCGGTGCTGGTCTGCCTGTGGCAATTTGCGAGCCTGTATGGCGCGCTCCCATTCCCGTCGGATTTCTTCTATTCCAACGCCGGTTATGGCCGGGCCGACAGCCAATCCATGGTCGGCCTGTTCCGCATCAACGGGTCCTTCGAAGAGCCTTCGACCTTGGGCTATACCTTTACCGGTTATTTGCTTTACGCTTGGGGCCGCTATGGATTGCGCCCCACCGGCGCCAATCTGGCGATGATCGCGGCATCCGTCTTCTGCCTCTTGGTGTCGACCTCGACCACCGCATTCTTGGGCCTGTTTCTGTTTTTCTGTGTCGCGGCCTTCGATGTGATGACCGGGCGGGCGCGGCTTTTTCCGGGGAAAGGCCAACTCACCAGCGGCTATTTGCTCGCAATAGCCCTCATCGTCGCGGCGGGGCTCGCCTTCTTGGCGGTACTGGCGGCGAACTGGGCGGCCATCGAGATTATTCTGCGCAACACGCTCTTCAACAAAATCGGCAGCACCTCGTTCCAGCAACGCAGCTTTGCGGACTCTCTGGCGCTGCAAATATTCGCCCAGACCGGCGGCATCGGCGTGGGCTTGGGCAGTCACAAAGCCAACAGCCTGCTTCTCACATTGCTGTCCAATCTGGGAATTGTTGGCGTGGTCTTGTTCGGGGCTTTTGTCCTGGGTGTGCTCAAGTGGAAAGCGCCGGCCTCGCCGCATGGCCGCCCCGGCGAATTTTCCGTCCGACCTTTCCAGCTTGGCCTATCGGGATTTTTGGCCATTCATCTCTTTTCAAATCCCAACCTGAGTGTCCTGACCTTGTGGCTGGCGATCGGCAGCATGCTGGGCTTGCAGGCCTGGGCGGCGCGCTACCAGGCCCCAAAGGCCGCCGGCCGCCAGCGCGAATTTGCACGCGCGGGGAGCGAGCCGGAAAGACCGCTTCACGCGCCTACGTAATAAGAGCGGGCATACTCGTAAGGCAGCGCGCCTTGGCCGTAATATTTGTATTTGCGCGCATCCACTTGGGACATGACGGTGCCTATCAACGGTGCCTTGGCGGCACGCAGTTTTTTGATGGCGTCCAGCACCAGATGCCGCGGGGTGGTGGCCCACTTCACCAGCAGGATGGCGGAATCCACCATGCCGCCCAGGTGCAGCGCATCAGCGACAATCGAGGCGGGGGGCGTATCGAGCAGGACCAAGTCGTACTGTGTACTGAGGGTATGCAAGAGCGTGGCCATGCGCGCGGAGCCCAGCATTTCCACTGCGCCGTGATCGGGCTCTCCGGCGGGAATGAAGTGCATGCCACTGGCAACGTCCAGGCCAATCACCTCTTCCAGCGTGGCACGGCCCATCAGTAAGTCCGCCAGGCCTTTGGACGGCATGGATTGCAGATCGCGGCTGAATTTCGGCCGCCGCATCTCGGCTTCGACTACGATGGTGCGTTTGCCGGTGAAGGCGCTTTGGCGGCCCAGCATCAGGGCAAAGGTGGTCTTGCCCTCGCCCGGCGCGGCGGAGGTGATCATCACCACCTTCGATAGCCGGTCGGCGCGCGATGTCGTGATCGCCGCCCGCGTCAGACGCAAGGACTCCGAAACCGCCGATGACGGCTGGGTTATCATCAGGCTGGAAACCGGAACCGAGGGACGCCTCAAGGCGGATCGGTTGAAGACGAGACTGGAGCGCGTTCGCGCATCCAAGGTCATGCCCAGCACATTCAGGCCGGTGGCTTCCTCCAGATCACCGCTGCCATGGAACGAGTGGTCCATCGCTTCCAAGGCATAGACAAGGCCCATCGCGATCATCAGCGCCGCAAGCGAGATGACCGCCATGGACATGGAAGTATTGGGAAAGCTGGGCCAATCCGGCGTACTGGCATACTGCACGACGCGGCCGCGCGCGGTCGGCACGCCATTCTGCGCCGCGGCGCGATAGACGCCCTGCACAAAGGCATCATAGACCGCCTTCGCCGCCGTCTGGGCGGAGCTGAGCTGGCGCAGCTGCGGCAAGGTCTTGTTCTCTCCCGCCCGCGCCGCGGCAAGCTGATCGATCCGGGTCTGCAACTGCCGTTCATTGATCTGGGATTGGCGCACCTGCACATCGAATTGCTGGACAGCGCGGCCAACCTCTTGGCCAAGACGCAGCCGCAATTCTTCCAATTGCTTTTTTGCGGACGCGACCAAGGGGTGACGCTCGCCATAGGTGCCTTGCAGCGATGCCAATTGGGCAGCGGCGGCCGCTTCCTGCGCGCGCAGGCCTTCCACCAACGGCGCCGCCGCGACGGCGGGCGAAGATAAAGTCTGGCTGGAATCGCGCGCCAGGCGGCGCACTTCCTGCTGCGCCGCTTCCAGTTTCGTGCGGGCCGTCCGGGCGGAGGCCAGTTCCAGACCCAGGCTCTGCACTTCCTGCAAGACCAGCGTGTTGCTTTCGTCCTGCGAGCCGGAAAGATTCAGGATATGCTTGGCGTCCTTATAATCTTCAACCGCGGTGTCGGCGCGCGCCACCTCCTTGCCAAGCTGCTGTAGGCGCGGCTTCAACGAGATCATGGCGCGATCGGCTTCGGCCACTTTTTCGTCGATCTGCATCTGCATGTACTCGTTCGCCCAGAGATTGGCGAGACGGCTTGCCTTTTTCGGGTCGGTGGATGTGACGTCGAGCTTGACGGCATAGGTCTTGGGGTCGGGGATGACCGCAAAGGCTTTCAACACCCGGCTGGCCACACCATATTGCAACTGCTCGGCGTTCAAGCGGCCGGCATCGGGCTTGCGGCAAGACAGCTTGACTTGCAGGAAGCCCGGCAGAATCCGGGCCGGCAGGCAGACAAAAGCATTGGACCGCAGCGGCTGCAGATACCGGTTGAATTCCGGATCCTGCATCAGGTTGGCCCGGACAATGACCCGATCCACCAGCGTGCGTGACCGCAAGGCTTCGATCTCGCTGCGGACGACGGGATCGGAAGGCTGGGTATTCATGTAAGGCTGCTGCATATCGACCACGCCATCCTGGCGGGCCGACAGAACCAGGACCACGGTGGCGTGATAGGCGGGCGTCAGAGACTTCAGGATGACGAAGCCCAGCGCGGCAATCAAAAAGAACACCGACAGGAAAACGGCGCGGCGGCGCCAGAGTACGCTCAATATATGCGAGACGCGCACGCTGTCCTCGCCCCGCGGCGGCGCAGGCGTCTCCAGCGGAATAAGTTTGGGAGCTTCGATGGGAAGGGTCATTGGCGCTTGCTCGGCTTTCTAACGGCTCAAAACGCCGCGCCACCATGGCGACGACTTTGTCACATTAGTGTCATCAAACTCTTTTGCGGAATGCATTCTACAATATCGCAATCGCGCGCCGGACTAAAGCTGAACAGCGAAGTTTGCTTAAGCGACATGATGGCCCGATGGATTTAATCCCGTTTTATTCCGCGCCTGTCATACGCACGACGCACTAGCGTTACATTGTTTCAGTAAGCATTCCCGGACGCTGTCATCAGCAAGCAAGGGGACGCCATGTTCACGAAAGTATTGCCGCGACTTTCCACCAAGTATCGCCGCGCTGCGGCTGTATGCGCCCTGGTTGCAGCGGCGTTTTCCTCGCAACAGGTGATTGCCCAGCCGGTGGTTCTGCTGGCGCCTCCCGGCTCCGTGAAAAAGGTGGTCAACGGCAAATTCGCCGCTCAGGTGGACAATGGCTGGGTGATCTATCAGGGCACTCAAGGCCAACCGACCTTGAATTTTTACGACGCCGATGACCAAGGCAGCTTCAAGCTCAAGACGGGCGGCTTCGGCCAAGGTGGTGCCGGCCTGTTCTTTAACGCCGGCGGCATTGTGTTCGCCCCCTGCCCCGTGGGTCCCGCCCCCTCGCGCTGCTCGGATAGTGATTCGGGCCCATCCGGCGTGGGCATCGGCTTCGGCCAAGCCACTTTCGGCGGCGCCGGCGGCGCAGCCGGCGGCTGGGTCAGCGACAATACCATGACGGCCCATCTGACCAATCCCGATCAAACCCCCGGCTCCATCGCCGCCTTGGCGATCGATGCCGTTAATGGCGCGCATGCGGTGGGCTGGGACATCAATCCTTCCAATTTTCAAACCCACGCCATCGTCTGGCACTTGGATTCCGCCGGCCAGACATACGCGCCCGTTTCGCGCACCGATCTGGGCACCCTGGGCGGCTCGTTCAGTCAGGCCTTGGGTATCAGCAAGAATGCCCGTTATGTCGTGGGCATGGCCAACAATGCCGCCAACAAGGGCCGCGCGGTTTATGCGCTGAGCACCGATACGGCCTGGACGGACATCACCACCGGCTTTCCCGCCGAGGTGATCAAGAGCCGGGCTTTTGCCGCCAGCAACACCGGCTATGTCGCCGGCTCCGCCACCGTCAAGCGGATGATCAGCGGCATGAAGAAGTCGGTGGATATCGGTTTTGTCTACAACACCAATGACGGCACGGTGAAATTCTTCGAAGCCCCTGGTTACAACGTCATTCCCCAACAGGTTCTGGCGGATGGGCGCGTGGTGGGGAATCTGGAGCTTTCCGCGCCCGGCACCATCAAGGTCTATCACCCCTTCCTGTTCAACGGCGTCAGTCTGGTGGACTTCGGCACCATGGTGCTGCCCTCGACCGGTCTGCCCGCCTATGGCTGCCGCGTCAACCGCCCCAACAGCCTTGGCGAATTGGCGGGCAGCTGCATTCCAGACAACAGCACGCCCTATGGCGTGGGCGGCGCGGCCTTCTATCTCGATGCCGCCAGCGCCTCGCCCGTCTTCGTGGACGTGAATGCCGCGATACATGCCAATGCCGACGCCAGCACGCCCGGGCTGGCGCCTTACACTATCGGCTCGGTGACTTCGATCGACGACCAGCATGAGATCACCGTGATGGCGGTCAAGCTTGTCAGCGGCACGCCCAATATCGCGGCGTTCCTGGCATCCAAGCCCGCCTACAATCCCTGAGCCGGATAGCAGGACGGAAACACCTGATGTCCTACGCGGCCAAGCTGCCGGCGTATGGCTGCGGTCTGAGCATGACTAAGCTGCTGCGGGCCGGGACTCTGATTGCCGCGTTCGGTTTCACGGCGACACCGCTTGCGGCACAATCTTTCGGAGTGGCGGTTCAGGTCAGCAATGGCAAACGCCTGCCGACCCAAGCGCAGCTGGAGGAAATTCTAAATCCCGGCGATATGGTCCGCGACATGTTGGGCTGGCACAAGGCCGACCCTGCTTGCGATCTGGTCAGCAATCCGGCGCGTCAAATCGCGATTCCCGCCGCCATGATGACGCTGTATCAGCGCGTCGAAGCGGCGCAAGGAAAGAATTTTGTCACCTTGGGTTTCAACAATCGCGCTTGCGGCCAGGAGGTCAATTCCGGCGCCAAACTGTTTCCCGATACCCCGACGTTGCGCGCCGAGTTTGCTGCTTATGCCGCAGGTGTGGTGCGCCGGGTGCCCGCGCTTGGCGGCCTGTCGATCTGGAATGAGTTGAACGGCACCTGGAACGGCGGCGGCAAACCGATACCGCAACGGCTGGAGGATTATTGCCTCTTGACGAATGCGGTGATTGCCGAAGTGCGCAAGGTCGACAAGGACATTCCCATCGCCATTGGGGCCACGACGGGTTGGAACATCGATAACTGGTTTATCGAAATGTTCGAAGACGCCGGATGCATGGGCAAGGGCGATCCCACCATCTGGCTGGATGTCCACCCTTATCTAAGCGGAAAGATCGTTGCGGGCACCGGCAAAAGTGATTTTCAAATGTGGCGAAACTCTATCGCCAACATCCGCCGGGCCGGCATTGCCAATCCGCTGGTCGCCACGGAATGGGGCGCAAAGCCCGCCTATAATTGGCAGATCGCGCATCCCACCGGCGACTATATGACCACATTCCAGGCGGAGGTCCTGTCGCGGGATGCCCGCTGGGCGGGCGCTTTCTGGTTTGAGATGCTTTACGACATCAAGGCGCCCAATGCGGGTCTTTATAATAAGAGCGACCAGCTCACCGCTTTCGGGGCCCAATACCTCGCCGCGTTCCGCAATTAACCGTCGCCGGCTCCTGCTTTGTGCAACGGCTGTCACATTGACGCCCTACCCTTAGGGTATGCGACCGGCTGCCGCGCCACAAAATCCCAACTCCCTCAAGATCTGCTTCATTCTGGAGCCCTTGCATGCCGGCGTGGGCCGGCATGTGGTGGATGTGGCGCGCGACTTGGCCGGGCGCGGACATGACATTCATGTCGTCTATTCGCCGGTACGGCTGGAGCCGGAATTTCTCGCAGATCTTTCCAACAACCCGCGCATCCATTGTCACGCCGTCCGGATGATGCCGGGCCTGGGTGCCGGCGACTTCGCCGCCTTTTGGCGGATACTGCATTATGTGAGGGCCAACGGCCCCTTCGACATTGTGCATGGCCAAAGCTCCAAGGGCGGCGGTTTCGCGCGGCTGCTGAAGATTTTCGGGGCCCGCGCCGTGTTCTATTCGCCTCACGCTTTTGTCACCTTTTCTCCGCTTTTGCCGCCTGCAAAAAAGCTGATTTTCAGAAGCATCGAGGTTCTACTGTCGGGCCTCAGCGACAAGATCATCTGTTCGTCACAGGACGAGCGCGAACACGCCGTCGCCCTGGGCATTGCGCCGCAAAAACTGGTTGTGGCGGTCAATGGCCGCACACCCGGCCCTGTGCCTGAGCGCGCGCAGCTGCGCGCCGAGCTGGGTTTTTCGGACAGCGCAATTGTGGTCGGATTTGTCGGGCGGCTGGAAACGCAAAAAGCGCCGCATAGATTGATCGAAGCCTGTTTGCGGCTGTTTCCCGAATTGCCCCAGCTGCATCTCTTAATGATAGGCGACGGCCCCTTGCGGCCGCGGCTGGAAGCGCGCGTGCGGGAGACAGGTCTGTGCCATCGCGTGACCTGGCTGGGCGCTGTGGACGGCGCGCAACATATGCCGGCCATGGACATGCTCGCCATGCCGTCCATCTATGAAGGCTTTGCCTATGTGCTCCTGGAGGCCTTGCATGCGGGGCTCCCGGTCGTCGCCACGCCCGTCGGCGGGGTCAAGGAAAGCATTGTGCCGGGCAAGAACGGCATCATCGTGCCGCATGAACCCGTCGCGCCGCTGGTTGCGGCTTTGCGAAGGCTGGGGCTCGATACGGAGTTGCGCCATGCCATGGCGCGAGCGGCACGCGAACGCGCCACCGATTTTTCGGTTTCACGCATGACCGACCGCTTGGAGGCGCTTTACCGGCAACAGGTCCAAGCCAAGCCCCGGCCTCGCAAGCCCATGCCTGTGGAACTCCCGGCGCGAACGGCGGTCTAGGCGCTCAAGGGCCTGAAGGACCGGTTGATGGTGCGCCGGACCAATTGATAAAGCGGTCTGCCGCGGCGCTTCAAAGGCTGGGCGAGCCCTGTTTTCAGGCGGCGAAATTTTGCTTCCAGGACAGCGACAAGGCGATTGCGGCCCGCCGCAACCACAATGCGCCGGACTTCCTCGACCGTTCGTCCAAATTGCAGATTGGACACCCCGTCATGGGTCATATGACCGACCACACCGGAGCAATAGACGCCCCTTCCACCCGAACCATGCAGACGCAGCAGCCAATCATAGTCCATGGCGTTGCGGTAAATCGGATCGAACAGCCCGACGCGCGCAAAGCAATCGCGCGCCGCGAGCAAAGTGGGATGGCCGACCGACGGCCAGCGCCGGTGGATCACTTTGGCATAGTTGGGATCGCCCTGGTAGCGGAACACAGGACGGTCATTCTCATAGAAAATCAAATCGCCAAATACAAAGTCCGCGGCGGCGTCTTTCAGAGCGGTCACCGACCGCTCGATCTGATCGGGGGAAAGCCAATCATCGGCATTCAGGATCAAGACGAAACGGCCCCGCGCCAGCGCCACGCCCTTGTTAAAGGCATCGCTGATACCGCGGTCTTTCTCGCTGATCCAAAAATCTTGCGGCCGGGCCATCCGCCGAATGATGTCCAAGCTGGCGTCGGTCGAACCGCCATCCACAAACACATGCTCGATGGACGCAAAAGTCTGCGCCTGAACGCTGGCGATGGTTCGTTCCAAACTGTGTGCGGCATTCAGGCAAACGGTGACGATCGATACCAAGGGCGCGGCTTCGCGCGGCAGTGCATCGCGCTTCGTCGCATAACTGTCATAATCGGCCAAGGTCGGCGGCGACATCAGAACATCATGGTTTGGTTTCGCGCGATCCTATCATGGCGCAGATAGGCGAGGTATATTTACCTGCAGGAATATCGCTCATGCGCATTGTCATTGTTTGCGATCCCAGCCGAGTCGATGGCGGGGCTGCCAAAGTTGCGATCGCCAGCGCGCGCGGGCTGGCGAATGCCGGTGCATCTGTCGGCTATATTTGCACCTCCGGACCACCGGACGCGGCGTTGGACCATCCCAACATCCGGGTTTATTGCCTGAACATGACGAGCGTGTGGGACCGGAAGAATCCTGTCTCGGCCGCCGCGCAAGGCATTTGGAACAACGCCGCCTTGCGGCAGGTGGAAAAAATTCTTAGCGGCCTGCCGCGTGAAAACACACTGGTCCATTTTCATCAATGGACAAAATCCTTCAGTCCCAGCGTTCTGGAGGCGCCCGCGCGGCTGGGACTGCCGTCCGTTATTTCCCTGCATGACTATTTTCTGGCCTGTCCGAATGGCGCTTACTATAATTTTCCTCAGGCCGCGCCTTGCACCGTGACGCCGCTGTCGGGGGGCTGCCTGACCGCGCGCTGCGACAGCCGCAGCAACCTGCACAAGGCAGTGCGCGTCACCCGTCAATATGCGACTCAAAAGGCTCTGTCCCGGGCGGGCGCTTCACTCAGTCTTCTCAGCGTTTCCGCCTTTGCCGAGCACATCATGGATGCTTTCCTACCCAAGCAGCACCCGCGCTTTGTCGTTCGTTCGCCGATCGAAATTGAACAGCAGGAGCCAGTACGGGTGACGGACAATAGACAATTTGTCTTTGTCGGCCGCATGACCGAGGAAAAAGGCGTGCGTCAGCTTGCGGCGGCTGCGCGGCAAACCGGCCTGCCGGTCACCTTTGTCGGCGATGGGCCGCTTCTTGAAAACCTGAAAGCGCAAGGCGATCCCATACGCTGCACGGGCTGGCTTGATCCGGCGGGCGTGGACCGGGTCCTGCGCCAAGCCAGAGCCTTGGTTTTTCCTTCGACCTGGTATGAGACAGGCGGGCTGGTTGTGCTGGAAGCCTTGGCGCGCGGCATCCCGGTTCTGGTCAGCCGCAAGACGGCGGCCGCAGAATTCGTGGAACATGGCGTAAACGGCTTTTTGATCGCCCCGCACGACATCGCCGCCCTCCAAGATCGCATGCGGGACCTTATGGACGATGCGACAGCGGAAAATATGGGACGGCAGGCCTTTGATCGCTATTGGGCCAACCCGCAGACCGAAACCGTTCATGTGGAAAATTTGCTGCGGGTTTATCAAGCCATCCTGTCCCAGCATCGGGCAGGATTACCGGCGAGCGCCGCATGAGGCGCTGGATAGGGCTTGTGGCCGCCCTCTTGGCCGGCTGGACGAACTTGGCTCTGGCGGCGGAGCTGCACTCCTCGGCCTTGGGCAATATTTTTTTGGAGGGCGAAACGCCCGCCTTCACGCTGCGCGCCGACACAGGCAAGGCGAACTGGCGCGCCCGGGATTTTTTCGGCAAGGAGGTAGCGTCCGGCGTCCTATCGTTGTCCGGAGGCGCCGCGGTCCTTCGCCCGCAAATCCCAGGCTTGGGCTATTTCAAATTGGACGTCTTTCTGGGCGACGAATCTAGCCCTCGGGTTCAAACCGCCTTGGCGATTGTGCCGGCGCAGGGTCCGCCCTCGCCGAACTCGCCCTTTGGAGTCGTCACCCATTTCGCCAAGGATTGGCCGATCGATATCGTGCCGCTGATTGGAAAAGCAGGCATTGCGCGGGTGCGTGACGAACAGCCCTGGCGAAAGGTGGAGAAGGAGCGCGGGCAGTATCAGTTCCAACCACGCCTGACGAACTACATGGCCGAACTGGCGGCCCAGAAGATCGATCCGCTGATCGTTTTGGCTTTTTCCAATCCGCTTTATGACAGTGATCAAACCCCGTTCAGCGCAGAAGGCCGCGCCGCTTACGCTGCTTATGCCGCGGCCGTCGCCAAGCGCTATCGCGGCCAGGTGGCGGCGATGGAAGTCTGGAACGAGTATAGCGGCAGCTTTTGCGCCGGGCCCTGCCGCCTGGACCGTCCCGCCTATTATACCGCCATGCTCAAACAGAGCTATGATGCCCTAAAGGCCGCAAACCCGTCCATTCAGGTGGCGGGCGGTGGGGCCGTGCCGATCCCGCTCGATTATTTCGACGGCCTGTTCCGCCGGGGCGCACTGGACGCGATGGATGCCATCGTCATCCATCCGTATCGCAAGATCCCCGAAGGCGTGGAGGAAAGAATCGACGCCTTGCGCCAGATGATGAAGCGCTACGGCAAGCCCAAGCCCATATGGGCCACCGAGTTTGGCGATACCGCCAATATGAGGAAAAGCCGGGACGATGTGGCGCGCTATCTGGTGCGTATGTCCACCATGCTGTTGGCGGCGGGTACCGACCGGCTTTACTGGTATTTGCTCAAGGATCATCAAGAATTTTCCGGGATGGGCCTTTTGCTGTCGGAATCCGGCTCCGCCGGCCGCTATGCGCCTGCTCCGGCCTATGCCGCTTATGCGGCGCTGATCAAGCAACTGGAGGGCGCGCGCTTCATCCGCCGCGAAACCAGCGATCCTGGCCTTCGCATCTATCTTTTTTCCAAGGGCGCAAAGCAAATCCGTGTCGCCTGGTCCACCGGCGGCGCTGCGGCCTATCGGATCAAAAGCACCGCGCCGCTGCAACGTCTGGACATGATGGGCAATGCCGCGCCGCTTGAGCCGCAAAACGGCGCCGTCACGGTCACACTGGATAAAAATCCCGTCTATCTCACCGGCAACGCCAGCTGACCTAAAGCGCGATCTTGAGCGCCAGCGAGACGGTATTTTCCTGATAAGGGCCGGAATTATACAGCACCACATCGTCATTGGCGGTGCGGGCCCGAAAGGAATAGGAAAGGCCCAATTCCATATTCCGGTTGACCAAAAACCGTCCGTCCACATGGACGGCATAGTTTCTGTTCACCAGTCCGGCAGGCTCGAACTCGTCCTGCTCATAGCGGAACTGCAATTCGCCCAATAAATTGTGCCAGAACTCATGCTGGATTCCGATCCCAGCCGAGGTGGATGTCAGCGCGCCACGTTGATCGCCGAAAATCGCGCCCTGCAGTCCTTTGCCATACTGCATCAAGGTGAAACGAAGAGCTTCATATTCCAGCATGGCTTTTTCGACATCGATGGCCGATGTCCCGAACAGTTGTTGAAACTGCGCCGGCACCGCCACCCTGGTTCCCGCCGGCAGCTTGAAGAGGCCATGCGAGGCTTGCTGGAGAATGCCGGCATAATGGAAGGCAGGAGCGTCGCGGCAAGGCCCGGCCTGACAGCCGGTATAGGTGTTGAGATCCTGCAGCAGGCCGGGTATGGAGTTGCCGGACAGCTTGGCGCAGGAAATGCTGCCCAAGGATTTGTCGCAAAAGACTTCCAGACCGGAAACGGTCCGTTCCACCGATGCCGTTACCGTGGTCAAGGGAAGAACGTTCCAGGTCATGCGGCCGCTGAATGTGGGAACCAACAAGTCCTCAAAGCCGGAAAATTTGTAGCTTTGGCGCAACATACCGGCGCCAAGTTCCACATCCGCCAAGCCGGCGATCTGGGTATTGAATCCCGCCAGCACCGTCAAAGCATCGAAGTTGCGCAAATCGCCGTTGCGAAGCCAGCCTTGCGTCGCATAACTGGCCTGAACGAAGGCCCAGCTATCGCCGGTCACCGCGAAGCTGAAACGGTCGCGATAGCGCCAGCGGACAGCGCTGCGTGAAGCATCCGCATCGGCAATATAGGCCGTCTTGATGGCGCTGACCTCTGCGATATTGCGGAAGCGATCCCAATCCTGGACGTAGCGGATGGCGCTGGAGAGCGTGTTATAGAGGGGCCGGTTGAGCGATATGCGGTCGGCTTGCGGACTGTTGCGCAGCTGCGGCTGCTGGACGAAGCCGGCATCGGCCTCGAACACCGCCGTGTCGGAAATATCCAGCCGGGTCGAGGTTTCCGCGCCATAGATATTGGCGTTCTCCGTGCCATGGTCGAGAAAGAGTTGTTGCGAAAAAAAAGCCCGTGCATTCACGCTGTGGCGGCGCCACTGGGAGCGGAAAACCAAAGTTTCGGTGGTGGTGCTGATCAAGTCCCCGGCCTGATGGCGGTCCGAGGCATAGATATTGTCGTCATAGGTCAAGGTCTGGGCGACAGAGGGTGCCAGAACAAAGCTGCCGATCTCAAAACCGGGAGGCTGATAAAGCGGCCGCGACATTTGATAGACCGGAACCACCGCGGGAGGAACGGGTTGCAACAAGCTTTCTTCGGCGGCCAACACGGGCACTGGCCCGATTGCGGCAAACACCGTCGCCAAGGTCTTGAGCCGGCGGCGCACAGCGGCGCGTCGGAGCCCGAATAAATCCCTGTACACGAACATCAGAAGAATTGTTCGCGGACGATCACCACATCGCCGGGTTGGAGCTCGGCGAACATTCCCGCTGTCCATTCGGCGGGATGGTCCTGAACGGCACGCACCACCGTGACGGTGCTGCGATCGGCGCGCACGGTAAAGCCGCCGGCGGCGGCCACCGCGCCCAGCACGTTGAGCTTGGTGAGATAGCCATACTGTCCTGGCTTGCTGACTTCGCCGACCACAAAGACAGGGCGGGTCTGGACCAGCTGGATACTGACGCCCGGCTTGACCAGGATACCGTCATCCAGTCTGCGATAGAGATCCTTTTCCAGCTCTTGCGCCGTGAGTCCACGGGCCTTGAGCGCGCCCACCATGGGCACCGAGATGGTGCCGTCATCGGCTACTGTAAAGTCGTTGGAGAGGCTCTGCTGATTATAGACCAGAACCCGGATGGTATCGCCGGTGCTTAGCCGATAGCCGCCGGTGCTGGCGCCGGGAAGTGGCGGCGGAAGGTGCATCGCGCAGGCGGTCAGGAAAACGCAGCCGATCACGCATACAAAAATGCGCCAAAACGCTTCTACCCCACCCATGCTCTTTTAAACCCAAATTCTGCGCGAGCGCATCCTGTTACATTTTCGCGTCACATTTTTGACAGCGACAGCGATCGTCATAGAACCGAAACAGTCCTGAGAGCGATTTAAAGTGCGCCTCTTCCGAGCAGCACCACACCGACCGTCTTGATCAGAATGACCGCATCAAGCCGCATCGAATGCTCGCGGGCATAGACAGTGTCGAGCGCCACGCGTCTGCGATAGGAGACCAGATTGCGGCCGCTGACCTGCCACAGGCCGGTCAGGCCGGGACGCACCGTGTGATAGGCGCGGATTCTGGAGGCATAGCGGGGCACTTCCGCGGGCACGATCGGACGTGGGCCTACCAGGCTCATATCGCCCTTCAGCACATTGAACAGCTGCGGCAGTTCGTCCAGGCTGGATTTGCGCAGAAAATACCCCAGGGGCGTGATGCGCGGATCGTGGGTAAGCTTGAAGGTCCGGCGCCATTCTTCCTGCGCCGCAGGATTGTTGCGCAGATATTCGGCCAGCACCTGCTCGGCGCCGTTTACCATTGTGCGAAATTTGTAACAGGAAAACAGCTTGCCACCGCGTCCCACCCGGCGCTGCATAAAAACCGGATTTCCAAAAACGCTGAGCACCAAGAAAATCAAGACCATCACGGGAGCGCTTAAAAACAGTGCGGCGCATGCCCCAAAAATGTCCAACAGGCGCTTGCCGGTGATGTCCCAGGCGGATCTGGACGCGGCGAGAGGCCGGACTTCGAAATCCTGCGCCAATTCCGGCAACCGGACAACTTCCGCTTCCTCAATGAACGACATGAAATGCTCCGCAGAAATGCCCGGCGCGACGCGCAGCCGATATTCAAATCTATGGAAAGCATTCGAACAAAAGTTGATTTAACTTTCGTGACGTTGTGTTGGGCTTTACGTGACGGCTGCGCGCTCGAATCAAACAGCACATTCGCAGACGTTAATTCACCGAACAGCCTCGGCCGGCTTCGGGATCGCAATCGCCGAAGCCCAACACTTCCACAGTGATCAGCGAAGGCAGCGCGCGCGCGGTTTGCGCGCCGCGGTTCGTGGCGGCCGCCACCGAATCATCGGCGATGCTGGCGGCCTGTCCGCCCGCGGCGCTGGAACTTTCCAAGGCGGCGAGATTTACCGATGCGGCTTCGGGCACGCCGGTGACATCGCCGGCGGCGGTGATATTGGCCGCGTTCAAAACCAGCAGCGCGAGGATGTCGAGATTGCCGGTCGAACGAAGGCCCGCATCGCCGGCATTCACGATGCCGCGCGGGGCGATCAGCGTGGCGGAAGCCGCAGGCGCATCCGGGGTGGAGCGGATGGTGCCAATACCGGCGCCCGAAACCAGGCCGTTGAGATTGATGGTCTGAAGATCGTCGGGATTAAAATTTACCGACAGCGGTTTGAAATCCACGCTGGTCTTGGCGCCGCGGCCGGCATCCAGATCGCCATTGGAAGACCACATCATGATGTCGCCGCCTTGGACGGTGAGAATACGGCTTTGGTTCACCAGCACGCTGATATCGGTGAAGATACTGACCGCGCCATTGTCCAAGGTGAGAATGCCCAGCGAGCTGTTGGAGAGCTTGCGGTTGATCTCCACGGCGGTGGTGCCGACATTGATGCTTCCGCCCGGACCCATGACATAGATATCGCCGCCAACCTCCACGGCGGAGGTGGTTCCATCGGCATTGATCACCGTCTTGCTGGCGCTTTGCAGTGTCTTGATCGTGGCATGCAGCAGATCCAATTCCCCCGTCGCCCGCAGGCTGGGCTTGGCATCGCCCGTCACATTGTTGTCGGTATAACCAAAGGCTGCCGGGAACAGCGTGCTGATCATGTTATAGCCGGTGGAATAATCCTTATAGCAGCAGCCATTTGAATCGCCGGGAAGCTTGAGCTCGCTGATGAAGACCTTATCGACAAAGACATGCTGCAAATCGGGCGGCAGCGATGAGAAGGTGGTCCAGGCATCAGCCTTTGACAGCACGCCATAACCCAATGTCTGCAAATAGGTGCCCAAAGCGGGGCCATAGTCGCGCGCCGATGGGGGCTTGGCGGTATTGGGATCGACATAGGCGCTGATCGCGGAGGCGTAATCAATCCCGTTGGCGACCCCGAACAGGACGATGATATCGGCGCCCTGGCGCGGCAATTTGTTGTTGGCGCCCCTGGCGAAGGTATCGGCGGCGGTCGGATCCTCGCTGCTGAACATGCGCCGGTTGCCGACCACAATCGTATTGCCGAAGGTCACGATACCGGTGCCGATGGGATCGCTGGCGGGCTTGCGGCCTTTATCGGCGGCGACGATATTCGCAGCCGGGGTTACGAACGGTCCCAGATTGCGTCCCGCCTGAACCTTGAAGAAGCCCGGCCCCATCAAGCTCAAGCCGCCCAAATTCTGATTGGCATTCAGATCCGGAATGCCATCACTGTTACCCAGCAGGTCCTGCCAGATACCGGTATAGAAGAGGTCGCGGCCCGCCACGATCGAGGTGACGTCGGTAGCCGCCAGATTCTGGCCCATGAACGAGAAATCGACAATGTCACCCGCGGCCTCGACCTTCGCCGATTTGGTGATTTCCCAGGCCAGCGGAAGGGAGCGTGACAAGCCATTCGCTGCAGGGAGGAACTGCGCGGCGATGTCACCTGTTGCGGCATAGATACGATGCGCGACGCCATCGTTCTGATGCAGAAGCACCGCGCCCAGATCCAGCGAGGCGGTGCCCAGCTTGGGCGCGAAACCGGCCAACGGATGGCCGGCATCGAAGCTGGCCTCGACCAGCGACGCGCCGGTACTGATGGGGCGAACCTGACCTTTGCGGCTCGACGCCAGCAAAGAGCCATGAGCCAGCAGGTTGAGCGTGCCCTCCTGCGACGATGCCAGCCGGAATGCGCCCGCGATATTTACATCGCCATTGGCGGCCACAGCTTCGAAATTGGCGGGATAAAGACCACCCCCCGGAAAGGCGTCGCCCACGGCACGCCCGGGGAACACCTTGTTCTCCGGCACGAGGAGATTGAAGGCGAGCCCGTCCGAGAACCATAAGGAGTTGGCAACGACGTCGCCGGTGACAGACAACAGGCTTACAGCACTGGACGGTCCGTAGCTGGATACCGATTGCGACTCGACTGTGAGCACTCCGGAAAGATCGGCAACGTCCTGAAGCGAAGGACCGCTCACAATGCCGGCGAGATCGATATTACCGCGCGCCTTCAGCGCGATTTTTCCGGTGTCCACGGCAAGGAGGGTGGAGACAGGATGACGGGCCGCAGTTGCGTTAGCGGGATCTTCCCGGATTTCCCAGCTCGCCGACACCGAGCCGCCAGCGGTGATCGTCGCGTCGCCGGAGCCTTCATAATAGGTGCCGCTCTTGAGGTCGCGGCCGGCGATCACCGTCAGGTCGCCGCTCCCATTCAGGTGGACAACCGGAATGTTGGCTATCGTGTTGCCGTTGGCGTCCACCAGTGTGCTGGAAAGCCCCCCGCTTACCCGGGCGGTGGTGGGCAGGGAAACCGACAATTCCTGGATATCGCGTCCCGCCTTCACGGTGACATCGCCGCCCACGCTCATCAACCCCTGGCCGAAGCTGCCAAAGTTGATCCACCAGCTGGTTTGCGATGGCGTATAAGTTGCGCCGCCGGATGCGGTAAAGGCCGATAGCGGCGCAAAAACGCCAAAGTCGGTGGTGGACAGGGATGTTCCCTGCGCCAGCAGCCAGGGTGCAAAAAATTGCGACGCGGCTGATTTGCCGTGCTGAATGTTCTGGTATCCGACAATGTCGCGCTGGGTTGTGAGGGTGAGATGGCCGCCACCGACCGGATAAGCGGCCTGCGTAACCGGTCCGTAGGGACTGCAACGATAAACCACGTCGCAGGTAATGACCTGAGGCGTCAGAAAACCTTGCGGGTTGGTCGCAACCGGAATCAGGACCGGTTGACCGGGCTCGAACGGGTTGTCAAAGGACTGCAGGACAAAACCGGGATCCGGAAGGGCCATAGAATTCCGCCCGGCGGTATAGACCACGCCGGGCGCCTTGGTGTCCGCCAGAACGAAATCCAGGCCGGCCGCGATGTCGATCGAACCGGTACCGGTGCGGATCATGGTGGGCGTGAAGTAATTGACGCCCACAGTGTACTGGTCGTGGCCATCGAGCGTGACATTGCCATGGCCGGCCAGGACCGGGCCACTGCCAGGATCGAAAGCACTGATGGACTGCACCGCCAATGGATTGGCGCTTGCCGTATCGGCGCCTGCGACAATGCGATAGGACCAGGAGGTAACCGCGCTAAAGCGTCCATTCGTGCCTTGGATCGAGCCATTGGGATCGGCGATAAGCGGGAACAGATCAGCACCGGAAATGGGCGTCTTGTCCTTCCCCGAGAAGCTGGGACTGATGCCATTGGCGCCGGCCTCGTAGGGCGCCAGTGGCGCTTGGCCGGCCGCGCCCGCGATCAGATAGCCGCCCACATTGGAGATATCCGTGGAGACATCGCCTTCGAAGTTGTAGTGCGAACTGATCCAGGCGGTCAGATTTTTCCGGTAATTGGTGTCGAATGTATTGCGGGTGTTGAAGAAACCGTCGGTGATGGAGTCATTGACATTCACGTCCCGCGCCGCGCGCAAGGTCAGAGCGCCTGCCTCCCCGGTGACCGATCCGCCGACGCGATAATAAAGGCTCTGAATCTTGCTGATACCGGGGACAAATATCCCGTTCACCAAACCGCTGGCGGCGCCGGCGCCCAGGTTCCAAGCGTTGGCCACTGTGATGTCGCCGCCGTTCACGCCCAGATCGTCATTGACCAGTTCGATGCCCGGCTGCAGATGCAGAATGCTGGACGGCACGGCGTCGAACTTTGCCCGCGCCGCGGATGAGAGAGAAAAATTCTGAACAAAGTCGATCAAAGTGCCGGTGCACACCCCAGGCGTGCTGCATTGGCCGAAGAAGCCGGGCAGCGCCAAGGGATCGATCACGCCCTGAAACGCGCTATTGCCCGGTTTGAAGACGCGATAACCTTCCACCGTGACACTGGCGGCGCCCTGGATCGCGGTTCCAACCGGATTGATCGCGACATCGTCAAAGGCGGCGCCGATCAGCGCGGCACGCAACCGCACCGTACCGCCATTGGCGGCATTGGCGGTGTTGGCGGTGTTGGCGGTGTTGGAAACATCTATCAGACCACCCTGCAGATCCAGACGGCCAAACTCTCCGCTGCCGATCAGGACTTCGCCGCCGCGCTTTTCTGCATCGGACGCCGTGGCCAGAAGTTGCGCCTTGGGGGTGAGGATCACGCTGTCCCGGCCGAAAAGCGAAATATTGCCGCCCTTGGCGCCGGAAGCATCCAACACGCTGTCCACCGTCAAGTCACCACCATCGGCGGTGATCTTGATCGACGCCGCCTTGAGGCCGGAAGCGACTTCGACGTCACCCAGGCGCAGATGCACATCCACCGCGGCATCGAACAGACCGGGCAAAGCAAGCGAGGCGCTGCCCAGGCTTTGCGTATCAACCGTCAGCCGGCCGCCGCTGTCGCCGGCGACGGTGCCTGCAATCACACGGGTATCGAAGGCCGCGCCGTTCGAAAGAATAGTGCCGTTGGCCGCGCTCAGCACAATCTGGCCGGCTATGCCGGGCGCTGTTTGCGGAGAAGACACATCGATCAAGGCGGTGGCATCGGCGTCAATCGAGCCAAGGTTTGCAACCAGTTTGACCGAGCCGCCGCCCACGCCTTGGGTCACATCGAAAAAGGTCGAAACAAAGCCGTTTGCCGCGATCCGGCTATTCTCTTCCAACCTAATGTCGCCGGATGTCGCCGTCAGATGGATGCCGCCCGCGGTTGCCTGCAGCAGGCTGTCTTTGCCCAGGGTGATCGAACGTCCCGTCAGCACGAAACTGCCCCCGACTTGATCCTTGGGCACAGCTTGGGTGGATGCCGCCCCGCCCAAGGTAACAGCGCCGGTAGTCGTCACGGACTGATCGGCCTTGGCGCTTACCAGGAACAGCGGCGCCTGGAACGACAGGTTGGCCGAAGCGGCGTCCAAGCTTCCGGTATCTTTCCAAGCGATCAACGAGGCCGCCGACGGGACCAACGGCGCCGCCGAAACCGTCACCGATCCGAAACCGTCCAAGGCCTTGGCGCCCGCACCGAACCCGATTTCCGATGCGGTCAGATTGAGCGAGGCGCCGCCCGCCGCCGCCGCGGACTGATCGCCGCTGGAATTGATCCAATCGATCTTGCCGGCACGCAATTGGACGGCGCCACTGCCGGTGATGGAAACCAGCGCGGCGCTGTCCAGCACCAAATGGCTTTCCGCGCCCAGGGCGAGCGTGGTGCCCCCCGCGAAATCGATGGTCCGCAAGCTTTTCAAGGTCAACGTCTCGGCCTTGGCCAGCTCGCCCGTAAGGCCGCCATTGATATTGAGCCCGGCGCTGTTGACCGATGAACCGAAACGAATGGTCTTGGCGGTGGTCACGGAGATATTGCGGGCGTCCAGCGTCACGCCGCTTCCCGGGCGGATATTGCCGCTGGTGTCCAGCGTCAAGCTGTTGCCGCTGATGGTGGCGCCGTCTCCAACCGCGCCCGCAGCCGGTCCGGCCAAAGTGATAATGCCGTTGGTCTGCGTGACACGCCGCTTCACATCGAGGACAGCGCCATTTGAAATGGCAAGCAAGGAGCCATTGCCGACGATATTCTTCGCCTTATCGCCGATGATGAGCGTCTTTTGCGCCGGGTTCACCACCGCACCCTTGGCCCGCACCACACTGCCCGCAGCCAACACCATGCCGCGGCTGGCATTGGGATCGACACTGTTGGAACCCACCCGCGTCACCAGGATGATTTCCGGACCTTCCAAAGGCGCGGCGGCATCGTTGCTGACTTCGATGCTGTTGGCGATCACCGTGACCTGTTGGCCGTCGGCGGTGTCGGTGCGAAGGCCGCCCAGCAACAGACTGTCGGCCGCAAGCGCGGACAGTTGCGTCGCATCAAGACCGGCATAACCGGCGCGCGCTGTCGCGCCCGGCGACAGAATCTGCAGATCTTGGGCCGCGATATCGACTTCGCTGCCCCGCCCGCCGCTGGCCGGCGCCAAAAGAATGGTTCCTTGCAAGGCGATGGCACTCAGCCCGCTGAACACCGCACGGCCCGCATCGGTGGCAAGCCGGGGGGGAAGCCCGGTGACATCGGATATCTTGGCGCCGAAGAAACTGTTGCCGGAGATTTGCTGAATCTCGCTATATTGCCGCCAGACCGTGGCGGATTGGACGTCGAAATATTGCTGGCGGGCGTCGCGCGTTCCGCTCGCGGCATTGGCGAAATGTCCCGCCATCCGCAAAGTGCCGTCCGGCAATGTCTTGTTCAGATAGCGCAACGCGTCCTGAGAATTGCCGACCAATGCCACCCGGTAGGCGCCCGGCAAGGTCGCATAATGGGCCGGCAAAAGCGTATAGACCCCCGCCGGAAGGCCTGGCGCGCCCGACAGCACAACAGTGCGGCCTGGGCCCGGCAAGGCATCGCGGCGCTGCACAGCGAAGTCCAGATCGATGGGAGCGGCCGCCGGGTCATAGCCGGGAATGACGGCATAGACATTGGCATTGCCCGCCAGGACATCGCGGCTACCCCCCGTGCCGGGCACAAATTCTGTCGCCTGGATATCGCCGCCGCCGGTAAGATCGATGGTGGCGCCCTTTGTAAGATCGATCGCGGCAGAGCTGACGACCAGATTCTTTGCCGGTGGCGCGGTCAGCGGCCGTCCGGTGGAGATACCATAGCTCCAACTGGTGCCGTTGGCGGTCTGGCCGAAGGGCACATTTTGGCCCGCGAGCGAAACGGACGTGATGCTGTCAGCGCCGAAGATGACGGACTGGGTGGCAACCGCTATTCTGCTTGTCGGATCGTTGACGGATAGATCGGCGATGGTTTGCGCGCCCAGCCGGATGGTTCCCAGCGGCGCGAGCAGAATTCCCGATTGCTCGATATGCGCGGCGCTGACGGATATTTGGCCGCCGGCCGACAAGGGCGCCAAGCGCGGCGCGCCGTTTGCGGTGAAGCGGATGGTGCCATTGCCCGCGGTGGACTTGAACGTGAAATTAACCGCCGAAACCGGATAGATCTGCGCCGCGCTAAAGCTCAGATCGCCGGCGCTAATCAATTCGCCCCCCGGCAGGGTGCCGGGAACGAGGTCCAGCGCCACGTTGGCCAGCGGCACGCGCAGCCGGATGTCGCCGGCACTGATAAAACTGCTGCTGGCCGCGCCCGAAATCGTCAGCAGATTGTGGCCGCGGAGCTCGATGAAGTCGCCGCCAGCGGCGATGTCGATGGCGCCGGCTTCGACCCGCAATACACCCGTGCCTGGGGTTGGGGGTATCTTGTTGAAGTCGCCGGCACCCCTGAGCGCTATGAACCCGGCATCCAGACAGACATTGCAGCCCCTGGGATCGACCGGCGCGACAGTATTGATCAGCGCGATCTGCGACGCGTCCAGGAAGAGCTGGCTTACCCCGCCCAAGGTGACATTACCGGAAAAAACCAACGTACCCGGCTCGAAATCGCCCTGGGAAGTGCTGATGGCGTCGCCGGTCACCGGTCCCATGGTGAATGTCAGGGTTTGGATACCCGAGCCGTCGAGTCGATCCGCCAAAAAGATCGCCGAGCCCGCCAGCGCACCCAGGGGATCGGTGGGGGAAAGCCCCACCGGCACGCTATCGCCCCCCTGGCGCACAGAGATTGTTTCCAGCCCCACGCCGGTGGTTACATGTGAGGCAATGGTCAACGAGCCGCCATTGGCGCCGGCTGCTCCCGGCTGGGCCTGGAATGCGCCATCGTAAAGCAAACTCGAGGCCTTCATGGTGATGGAGCCCGCATCGCTCCACACCGCAGTGGCAATTCTTTGCTGACCGCCGATGGTGGGCGCGGCGTCCGCCAACAGATCGAATTCGCCCGTGCTGCCCGAGACATCGATCAGGGCGCCCTGCAGGCCGATGACGGCGGCGGTGGCGGTGGTTGCGTTGATCGTCACCGACCCGCCGGCCAGGACGGTGCCGGAGCGGAACAGGGTCTGACGAGAGTCGGTCAGGGCAATACCGGACACATCCAGCCGGCTGCTAGCACCCAACCAAAGCGTCGCATCGTTGACCGCTGTCAAAGCGATGCTGCCGCCGGGGGCGCTGATCGATCCTAGGATTTCCGCCACCGCTGTTTGTGCGGCGATCGACACCTGGAAGCCGTTGGTTTGAACTACATGGGCGCTTCGACCGGTTACATCGATGCTGACCTTGGCTCCCGGATCGGCCTGAATAGAAGCGCCATCTCCGACTGTCAGCGCTACCGCGGAGGAGGGAACCGCCGCGGCCGGATCATACGGCCCGGGCGAAATAATCGGAAGCAATGACGATAACGTCAGATCGACCGGTTGGCGGATGAAATCGGGCAGGAAATCGACCGCGGCGATCTGCGAAACTTTGGCGCCGCTGGCCAAAGTCGCGAGGTCGCTGCTTGCTACCAGATTGCGTTGCCGCAACACCAATGCGGTGCCCGGCGCCACCGCATTGTGACCGGCGATGGAAATCAGATTGTAAGCCCCAAAGCCATTGCCATCAAAAAATCCGGCAGGAAGCGCCAACCCGCCCGGCAACGCCGCGGAACCGATGTCGAAGGACAGCGTCTGGAGGGTCAGGGTGCCGCCCTGGGCAAAGCCATAGGCGCGGAGCGCCTGAGCCAGCGCCGTGGCATTTCCATCGGCGCTGCCATCCGAGCCGGTCAACCGGACGGCAGCGGTCAATCCGGTGGTGGTGACCGGTTCCGGCGACGCGGTGGTCGTAAATCTTCCGACATAGGTCGCCAAGGAAATATTGCCGCCCTTGCCCGCGGCGCGCCCCTTGGAATCCAGCATCATCACGCCGCGATCTGTGATCCGCCCGCCGCTGGATGCCTCCAGCAAGGCGCCCTGACTCAGAACGATGTCGCCGGTCAGATCGACATTGACCGGAACGCCCGCGCCGAGAACAGCCTTGCAAGCCGATGTCGAGCATCCGGCGCTGCTTGCTTTGGTCTTGAGACTGATCGAACCGCCGTCGATGAAAGCCCCGCCGATCAGATCGGCTGGCACCGCGCCATTGTCGTTCACCCACAAGCCGCTGACATCCAGCAGCGCCGCCGAACCGACCGTCAAATCGAAAATATGCGGCCGCTCGGGACTGGTGGGCTGGTATTTCGTTCCTTTCTCGGCCAAAGAATCGCCAGAAATATGCGCGCTGGACTCGATTGTAATCGCGCCGGAATGCGCCACAAGCGCGCCTTCGATCCCGACGCTGCCGCCGGAAAGCGCGATGGCGCCGCCGGGCGTCACCGCAAGATTGGCATCCGCCGCGACATCAAGACGGCCGGAAAAATTCGCGGAGATTTTCGCGAATTCCGCATCCGACAATTTCTGGGTTGAGAGTCTGGTATTCTGTATCCTGTCGGCGGCCAATGGCGTGACGCTATCGAAGGCGCCTGTGAGCGGCGCCACATTGGCCGATACAATCAGATTGTTGGTGCCTTCGATGGAGAAGGCGCCGCCTTGCGGCATCGCCAAGGCGTCGTCCTTGTCGCTGGGACGCTGGCCACGCGCCCTTTGGCGCTGGCCCGCTGTCACGCCACCATGGAGGTCCCCGTCCAGGACATAGGCCGCCGCGTTGAGGGTGATCGAACCCGCGTCATGGCCTTCGATATAACCGGGCTCCGGCGCCGTGCCGGCCAAAAGCGGACTGACAAAGGTTTCGGTGGTGGTGGGGCCCCAATGCGGATGCTCCAATTGCGAAAGGCCAGCGACCCCGACATAGGTCTCCAAGGGATCGGCGCGCGAAATGCTGACGATCTTGCCGTCGGCGGTGATGAGCTTGCTGGCCGAAATCCTATCACCGGCATAGGCCACCGAGCCACCGCCGACATGGATGGCCGATCCCTGGCGCAGGATGATGTCGCCATCAACACCGGAAGAAATCTGTACTTTACCGCCGGTGGTCAGCAATTGATTGATGGTGCGCGGAACGCCGGTGGCATAGCCCGCCAAATTGGCCAGCGGGGTGCCGACCCAGTCGGCGCCGTTCAGGCTGCCGCGTTGCCGCAGATCGACGGTCAAATCCAGGCCGCGCAAGGCGCCGTTGCGCTGCAAGGGCTGATCGGCGAATTCATTGCCGAAAGGCTTGAAGGTGAGGAAATTATCCGACATCGGCCGTTCCACGCCCTGCAGGCCGGACACGTCGATGACGCTGTCAGGCGCCATATAGACTCGCGGTGTTTGAGCCGGAAGCGTCAAGCGCACATGCTCAGGATAGATATTGCTGCGGGACGGGTTGACCGCCGAAATCGAGACATTCGCGCCGGGCGCCTCGATCAAAGAACCGGATTCGATATTGACGAGCTGACCCTGAATCGCGATCGAACCGGGCGCGAAATTGCCGACCGCGCTGTCGGGAATGGTTTCGCCATTTTCGGCGGGCAGGATCTGGAGACTGCCACCCCGCAAATTGACTTGCAGCCTGCCGTTCAGAAAAATCTGGCCATTGCGGGTGATGCTGGTATTGGCCTGAATGACCGCCGGCCCGCCGCCGGAACCATTGGTCACCAGATCGCCATTGAGGATCACCACCCCGCGTTCGGCATTGATCAAGCCGCTGTTGGTCACCCGGCCGGGAGAGGATATCTGCGCCGAGAGAGGCCCGTCCGTGCGCCAGACGATGGGAAAGTCGGTGACCTGAGGGCCGTTCAGGATGGTGCCGCTCGTGAAAGTGGTGTTGACGCCAACAGCGCGGAAAGTGGTGCGTGCGATAAGAGTCTCGCCGGGAAATCCGTCCGGATAGACATTGGCGATCAACTGCACCGCTTGCGCCGCCACCATCAGGGTCTCGCCCGCCGGGGTGCTGATGGTGCCGGCATTTTCGACATTGGGCGCGAACAGATAGACAAAGCCGCCGGCATCGGGCGAAATGGCGCGCGGCGCCAGGCTGGTGGTGATTTTCGCGCCCGCCTGGACCGTGATATCGCCTTCCACCACCCGGTCGGCGGGATTGTAGGAAAAGCTTTCGGCCGGCACGGTGCCGCCATTGCCCAGGATACCGGTGTTGAGGAAGAAACTGTTGCGCTCGCCGATGCTCATGGTCGGAGCGCCGACATCCAGCGACGAGGCGATCAAGGAATGGACATTGATCTGGGCGGTGGGGCCGAACACCACACCATTGGGGTTGATGACATAGACGCTGCCCGGCGCCTCGATCGAACCCAGAATCATCGAGGGCGAAGCGACAAAGCGCGAACCACTGGCATCCCGGGGTCCGGCGACAATGCGGTTCAGCACCGTCCAATCGGCATTGCCCTGTTGGTCGAAGACCAGCTTTTCGCCCTTGTTGAGGTCAAAGCTCTGCCAGGTCAAAAGCGCGTTGGCCGCGGTCTGCTTGACGGTCGCCGTCGCATTGGCCGTGTCCTTCTGCAAGGCATCGGCATTGATCCACAGCGTGGGATCGCTATCGCGCGGATTGAGCCCGGACAGCGCCGTGCCGTTCCAGGAACTGGCGGAAAGCGCCGCGTTGCCCAAGGTGAGCTGTGAACTGGCGCTGGCGGCGGCCTGGGCGGCGGTGATGCTGGCGAGATCCTGAGCGGCCCGGGCCAGATTGGCGGCGGACAAAGCCTGTTGCGCCCGAAGCGCCGGGCTGACGATACCCGGCACCTGTCCGGCCGGCGCGCCGCCAACGGAGCCGCCGGAGGCGCGCGCCAAGACGGCCGGGGAAAGCAGCGTGTTGGCGTCGGCGGCCAAGGCGGATGCAAAGAAGGACGAAGACAGGAGCGACACGGCGGCAACGCTCGCGCACAGCGCGCGAGCCTGGCCAAGAGCTCTACGTCCAAATAGGGATTTCAAGCCTTACCACCAACCCGTTAAGCCACAGCCCAGCGCCGGCATGTTTTTGCGCACATTTTTGCGCACCGGCGTCGCGGCGGATGATGGCGAGGCGATGAATAGTTTTTATGACAAATTTGCGTAAAATTGCCGTTTTGGTAACGGCCCCAAAAAATCACCGCGGCTAGGGGTTACCTAGCCGCGGTGCTTTTCAACACATTACGTTAGCGAAGCCTGACTTAGGCGCCGCCGCCCACAACCGTGGAGCAGCCGGTATTGGCTTGGCCAGGTATGCCGATCTTGGTCTTCTTGTCGATGGTCAGGAGCTTCTTGGCTCCCGAAATCCACGCGCCAGGAACCAAGCTGAAGCCGTTGGCCGTCAGCTCGGTCTTGACCTTCGAGGCATTCTCGGTGGTCGAACCGAACCACCAGCGCCAGAGGCCCAGACTGCCGGCCGTGGTGCCGGCCAGGGCATCCCTGTCCGTTGTCGAAGCATAGCAGGTGTACATATCCACGAAGGTAAAGCCGCCGATGGGGAACGCAGCCGTGGCGAGCGGCGTCGGATTGGTCACACCCCAGTTGCGCGGATTGTGGGCGCAGATGCCGTCGCTCGACTGAATGCGGGGAGCAACGCCCGTGGAATTGGCCGCATCACAGCTACCCACGCCGGACGCGGGGGTAAATGTCGGCGGCTTGAGCGCACCCATGATGGCCGTGCCGCCCTTGGGACCGGGGGCGATGAACTTCTTGGTTGCCCCAGGCGTGATGAAGCTAAACCAGGTCTGCAGGTTGGCAGCCTTGGGACCGGCCGGATCCACGGGCTGGATAAAGTCCGGGGTGTTATAGCCGACCGCGCCGACCGTGGCGTTGACCGTTGCCGCGACGCCGCCATTGCCGGCAGCGCCGACATAGCTGGCAGGCAGAAGGCCGGCATTTCTCACATTGATGAACCAGCTATTGTTGGAGAGCCCGCTGGTGTTGCCGGGAGCGGTCTGCCACGAAGCGGGAACCGGATGCGAGGTCGCGGCGCACTGGCTGAGGAGCGCATTCACGAACAGAAAGGTGGTGCCGCTGCCGTCATTGCGATAGACGACGGTGATCGGACCACTGCCCAGTTGGAAGCCGGCATTGTCGGCGGTGATCTCAGGATCGCTCCAGTCGGTGATGGCGCCGGTGTAGATGCCGCACCAGGTGGGGGTGGAAAACTGGACCCTGCTGCTGGCGCCGGCAATGACCTTGCCTTTTTCATTCCAACCGGCAGTCGGGTGGAAGTCTATGGCGACCGTGCCGATCATGGTGGGAACCTGGATCGCAGCACCCCAGCCGCCGGCGGCGCTGTTGGTATTGTATGTGGTTAAGTTGCTGGCGCTCAGCGGGTCATCGCTGCCGGCAAACGACATCGTGGGGAAGAAGGGACCGGCGTCGGTGGTGTTAGCCACCCAGCCAGCGCCGGTACCGGTGCCATAGAAGGGTCCGAAATCGACCGTCGAAGGAACCGGAACGGCATCCGGCGTGCGCGGGCCGTCGGTGAGCTTGCTGGCATCGTGGGTGCGCCAGGCGGACAAGCCGTTGCCGCTACCGACGCCCAGATAGAGCACTTCGATATTGGAATTATAGGGGGTGACGCCATTGCAGCCACCCAAGGGGCCGCTCAGGCCGACAGTGAGGTCGCCGCCGGCTTGATTGCCAAAGCAGTTGAAGATGTCGCGATAGACTTTTTCCGGGAAGGTCGCGCCGCCGGCATAGAGCGGTGTGATTTGCGCTTGGGCCGGAGCGGCGGCGGCAAACAGGGCCACCGCGGCGCCCGCCAGCAATTTCGAATTCAGGTTCAGCATGAGTCAGTCCTTTGGTTTGAGGTTGGTGGTTGCAAAAACGTCAAAAAAACTTCACGCACGAGACGAGAGCGGTTGCTTTGAAGCCATTGACCGGGCCTGATGACTGTCCAGACAATAAAAAGCCGCTGTGAAGCGCCCCCATCGGGACACATCACCAAAAACAAACCGTGGTTTTCGATAGCGCCGCTACGTTTTACGCCCGCACCGGCTCGGCGATTCCTCATCTCCCGACGCGGCGGACACTAGGGCGATAATGTTCCGGTTTTGTGACCGATTTGATGTATGAAAATGAACCGCCGGAAATGGCCGGGGAAAATCCGTGAAAAATTTTGCCGTTGAAGAACAAGCATGCGCGACGCTATATCGAATGCACAAACCAAGAAGCAGCTTTTGCGTGTGTCACAAATGATCCCTTCCGCCGGAATTCTTTTTGCGCGCAAACGTTTGACGCCAAGGTGGACGCCAAGGCGCGCGGCAAAGGACCGCGAGCAAGGCTTCACGCTGGTGGAGCTTCTGGTTGTCCTGGCGATTCTGGGCTTGCTGATCGCGCTGGTCGGCCCGGCCATGATTCGCCAGCTCGGCTCCGCCAAGCACAAAATTGCGGAGCAATCCATCGAGCGGCTTTCCGGCATACTGGATCTGTATCGTCTGGATGTCGGCAATTATCCCACCACCACCCAGGGCTTGACCGCGCTGAACGACAATGCCGGCAATGTGGGCGGGTGGAACGGCCCCTATATCAAGGATGCGAACGGCATCGTCGATCCCTGGGGCCATCCCTTCCAGTATCGCAGTCCCAGCCAGCGCCCCAAGCATTCTTTCGACATTGTTTCGCTGGGCGCGGATGGCAAACCCGGCGGCGAAGGCGAGGATGCCGACGTCCTCAATCGCTGACTTTGCCGCGATCGTCCAAAATGCCGCGCTGCCAATCCAGCACGGTATAGGGTTTGGGATTTTGGGACTCCAATTTCAACACGGCATAGCGCACGAAAATTCCGCCGTCCCGGCCGCGGGCGGTGATTTCGGCCGCAATCACCTGTTCTTCAGCCGCCTCCTGTGATTTCGCCGCCGGCTTTGGTGCGGCGTCAGCGGCCTCATCCTGTTGCGGGACGGCGCGGTTCGCCAGTGCGATGGCGCGCTGCACCGGAAGCGTCAGATTTCTTCCGCCGGGCGCCGCCGAAGCGGTATGGATCGTCAAATAGGGGCGAACCGAAGCCAATATGGCCGGGGTCATCCCCAGCACCAATTGAAGTTCGTCCAGCGATTCCAGCGCGCCATTGGGTGGACCATAATTGCGTCCCGCCGCGCGATACTGCTTCAGCTTGGCGCCGCCTTCCCGCGGCGGACCCTCGGGGCCAACCCAATCGGCTATCGCCGCGCCCAAGCGGCGGGCCGATCCGCGGTCCAGGCCCCGGACCTCGAGCAAGGCGGCGAGCAACCCCTCGGAAGCAAGATTGGGATTGATCTTGCGCGTCTCATCCTGGAGCCGGACGATGATCTCTCCGGCCGGCATCGTTACGCGGTAAGCCGATCCGTCCAACCGCCACCGGTTGGCAAGCTTGGGGTCGGTCTGGTTGAAGACGATCCGCGCGACTCCCGCATCGGCCAGGGCTTCGGCGCCGGCGGCGGCGCGCACATTAAAGGCGATGGCCGTCTCGGTGCGCCCATGGGCCACCAGATAGGTGCCGATTGCAGCGATCAGAACGAGCAGCCAAACAACCAGGATCAGGGCAAAGCCCGCGTCCTTTTTGACGGGCACGCCATAACTCAAGGCAGAATGCTGGAAGGCGTAAGCTTGCGCTTGAGCTCTTCCGTCAAGGCCTTGGCCTCACGCTGGTCGTGGACGACACGCGGGGTGAGCAGAACGATCAGTTCGGTGCGGTCACGGTCGTTGATTTTGGTGGAGAACAAAGTCCCAAACACCGGAATATCCTGCAACAAGGGCACGCCGGAATTGCCGCTGGATTTTTTCTCGCTGATCAAGCCCGCCAGACTGATGGTTTCGCCATCTTGCACGATCACCTTGGTCTTGATCCGGCGCTGCTGGAAGGTGGGCGAATTGATCGAGGATGTGGTGGTGGGAACCACATCACTGACTTCCTGTTCGATGTCCAAGGTGACAAGGCCGCCGGCATTGATATGCGGCGTCACCGACAGAATGACGCCCGTCGGCTGATATTGGACATTGTTGACCACCGGCGCGCCGGCGGTGATCACCGAAGTGGCGCTTTGGGTGATGGTCGGCACCATGTCGCCGACCTGGAACGAGGCTTGCTGGCGATCCAGTATCATCAGCTTGGGCGCCGACACGATATGCACGTCGGTGATACTTTTGAGCGCCTGAAGCGTGACTTGAACATCGCCGAACGTCCGCGCCACCGCGAAGCCGGGAAAGCTTGGCGCCAACACACCGGGGAACAGGCTGGCATTGGAAATCGGGCGGCTGGGATCGATCACCGTCGGCGTGACGCTTTGGGCATTGCTGAGGGCGATCTGGCCTTCGCTGTTTTGCAGGAAAAATTGCACGCCATACTGAAGCTGACGATTGAGTGAGACTTCGGCGATGGTGGCTTCCACCAGCACCTGCATCGGCAGGATGTCGAGTTTTCGTATCGCCGCTTCGATGGTCTCATACTCGCTGTCGGTCGCCACGATGATCAATGCGCCATTGATACTGTCCGCGATGATCTGCGGCCCTTTGGCGTCGGCGCCGGTCTGCTGGCCATTGCCATTGTCGGCGGGACGCGGCGTTTGGGGTGCGCCCGCGGTCGTGGCCGGCGCCTGTCCGGCCTGAGTACCGTTCGTGCCCGATGCTGCTGCCGTGGCGCCACCCGTGGCGGGTCCGCCGCCAATGCGGGCGGGCGTGGCGGTGGGCGGCAGATTGCCTGGCGCGATCTCTTCGGTGCCGCTGCCGCCGCCGGGCGGATTCACCGCGCGTTGCAGCACAGGTTGGATATCGGCGGGCTGGGTGTTCTTCAGGCGATAGACGTGAATGTTGCGTCCCGCGCTGAGCTTGACCTTGTCGATCTGGTCCACCATGCGGGAAATCTTGTCCAGATATTCCGATTGGCGGGTGATGACCATCACCGCATTGGCCTGTTCGATCGGCACGACCTTGACGGCGCCGGTAAGGGCGCCATCGGCATCAAGCTGCAGCGCCGCTTCCAGATCGGCGGCGAATTTGATGGGATCGCCGGATTTGGCCGGAAAAAGCGCGTAGGAGCGGCCCGCCAAATAGTCCATATCGAACACCCGGATCAGGCCGACGATATTTTGGCGGGCGCTGGCCGTACCGCTGATGATCAGCACATTGCGGGCGGGATCGGCCAAGACCTTGACCCCCTCGCCCGCATAGGTTTCCAGAATTGTGGCCAGCTGCTTGGCGGAAGCATAACGCAACGTCACCACTTGCGCGCCCGCTTCCATGCTGGCGCCCGCAACCAAAGGCGGAATGTTGGTGTCGTCGCCCTGTGCGCTGACGCGGTAGATGTTGTTCTGATAGGTCAGTTGGCCGCCGGCCTGGGCTAAAAGACCCTGCAAGGTCGAAATCAGATCGTCGCGCTTTAAAGGACGGGCGGTCTGAATGGTGACGTTGCCCTGAAAACCGGGATCGATGGCGTAATTGACCTTGAGAATCTCCCCCAGAATGAGACGAACGATCTCGCGGACATCCGTATCCACATAGTTGAGCGAAATATCGCCGCCTTGGTTCACACCATAGCGCGGCGACGCAGAGGAGCGCGCCGGCGCGGCAGGCGTCTGTGCGGGCGGCGACGCCGCCGGTTGCGGCGGCGCCGTGGGCGGAATGGCCGGTTGGGACGACAAAGGCAAGGGCGCCAGCAAGGCGCAGGACGCAAGCAATATCCCGCAAGTCAGCGCGCGAAGGCTGCGCGCGCGGCAATTTTTAATCGTCATCTTTGTCCTGCTGGTCCGGCCGCTGCGACCGTTTGTTGTTGTGGTTTTGGGTTTTGACCGGGCTGGGGCTTGGTCGGCGTGTTGCGCTTCACCGGGCGCCGTCCGGGGGTCAATTCTTCGGCGCTGCCATGGGTCGGGGTCACGACCTGTTCGCCGAAAGCGCTGGTCAAAACCACGCGTCCGGTTTCGATCTTGCTCAGGGTCCAGCCGTCGATCACTTCGCCTTCCTTGACGGCGAGCGGACGTCCGCCGGGACGGGTGAACAAGGCTTCACGGCCATCGGCGCGCAGCATCACGCCGGCCAGCCGGCCTTGCAGTTTGGGGGGCTCGGCCTGGACGATTTTGACTTCGGGCGGCTGGCGGCCCGGCGTGAACAAGGGCCGTTTCAAGATTTCGGCCGCCATGCGGTCGGCTTTCTCGGCAGCCGCCTCGCTGGCCTCATTGTCCAAGGCGTCGAATGCGGCCAGCGCGTCTTTCTTGGGCGGCGGCGCAAGAAAGCAGCCGGCCGCAACCGCGATCGCGAGCAGCGCACACAAAAAAGGAAGACCGAACTTTTTCGACATCCATTCCCACTCAAACCGCACGGAAGCCATAGACATCCAGCGTGACAGCCAGCGTACCGTCGCCGCCGGTATCGCTGTCTTCCTCCGAAGCTTCCGAGGTCGCCCCAATGCCGGCACGAAAAGAAAAATCCTCAACCGACAGAACCGGCCGCGACGTTTCCAAACCGCGCAGCACCTCGGTTATCAGTTTGAGGTCGCCGGAAAACACCACCCGAACCCCCACACGGCGGAAATTGCCGTCCGCCGCCGAGTCCAGAACTTCCGAGCTGGTCAGTTTGGCGCCGGCATCTTCCACCAGGCCTTTCATTTCGGTCTGCAGCGCCGCCGCGGCGAGCGCATCGCTGTCTCCCGCCAGCAACAATTCTCCGCCCGAACGGTCTCGCCATTTCTTGTCGGCCTCCCGCAAGGTGGGAAGTTCATGCGCCAGCGTTTCGTAGCGCTGCGCCAGGGCCATGCGCCGTTCCAACAGTTCGGCGCGCGCGCCATAGACGCCCAGCACCGGAGAAATCAGCAAAAGATAGAATCCGGCGGCGCCCGCCAGCGCTACCGCCAGCGCCAGCATCCGGCCCGCAAAACCGCCCGGTAGTGACTTCATGGCACGCCTGCGGCGGCAAGTTTGGCGGAGATGGTGAACTTCTCGCCCGCATCATCTTCCAGCAAGGCGGAATCGAACACCGGATCGCGGAAGGCCGGCGAACTGCTCAGGGCATGGATCAGCTTGGCCGCGGCCTCGGAGGAACCGGCCATGGTGACCTGCTCGCCCTGGACGCTGAAAGCGGTAAGATATGTGTCGTCCGGCAAGGCGCGGCTCGCCGCGAGCAAAATTTCCAGCGCGCTGCCATGGCCATGGGCCTGGCCCATGAAAGCAAGCGCCGCTACCCGCCGGTTGGCGGCCTGGTTCAAGGCGGATGCCGTGCGCGCCTCACCCTCCAGCCTGGCGATGGTTTTATCCGTCAGGAAGAACTGCAATTGCTGAATGGCAAAAGGCAGCAGCAGGATGGCCGCGGCAAACCCATAGGCGGCGATCATCACCGGCCAGGTCTTGGACGGCAGACGCCAGTAGCGCAGCGGATTGGGGCGCTCCAGCCACAGATAGCGCGAAGATTGGTTGGCGTTGGCGATCTCCAACGCGCCCGGCACAAAGCCCGCGTCCCGGGCGACATCGGCCAGGGCGTCCCCCACGCGGCGCGGCACCACCAGCAAATCGGCCTCCAGCTTGCCCCGCGCGGTGTCCCGGCTGACCAGGCTGTGGTTCCAGTAAACCTCGTCCTGCTCGAAGGGGGTTTCGCGGCCGATCTCAAAGCCCAAAACCGTCTTCAGGTCGCGGCGGGCTGCCAAGGGCAAAGACACGCGCTTGCAAAGCACATGCCCGGCCGGAATCCGCAACAGCCTCAGCTGCGGCAGATTTGCGGTCGAATCCATCACGGGCTTCAGGTCCTTGAGCGCGCCCTTGCCGGCGCATGTGACGACACCCTTGCGCCGGACATACAAGGCAAACGCATCGCCGGTGATTTCCAAAATCGCGGCTTCGCAAGCCCCTACGACAGCATGCAACAGCCGGGATGGAACAAGCCCCGCAAGCTGTCCAATCCACCAACGGAAGAATGGCATTACGTACCGCTGGATCATTGGCGCGAACGACACAATCGCGTAGCCCGAGTCTCCTAATCATTGTATGTGACAGTAATATGATCAGGACTTGGGTTTCGATGACACATTTATGGCAGGCGCTACCAGTAGTGGCTGCCACACCCGGCCATCGGAAAAACGCGCATTGATCGCGATCAAATCCACAGGCTTGGTTTTCCCATTGGCCGCCTGCTTCCATCCCTCCCCCGCCTCATAATAGGCGAGGCCGAATCCGGTCATGCCTTCCACAAGACTGGTCTGGTTCTGCGCCAGACCCGCGCTCTGACCTTTGAAATGTGGCCGCCAGCTGAGGACAAGGCGGCCGCCACTGGAAGCAAGTTCGATATCGAACAGACCGCCCCGCGCCAAAGCCGCCGGCAACCGGCCGACAAATCGAAGCGCCTCCGGTCTGCCGTCGAAGCCTTGTCCTGATGCCAGCATCTGCCGCAGGACATTCTGCACCGCCTGAACATCTCCGTGGCGGGTGCTTTGATCCTCCTGCGCGCGCCAGGCGCGGCCGGCAAAATGCACCCCACCCCCCAGCATCACCAGAATCAAAGAGAGAATGGTAATGGAGACCAGGAGCTCCAACAAAGTGAAGCCAGCCTCCCGGGGGACCGGCACACGCCTCATGACGGACGACCTTCTGTTGCAGTTGGTCATGGGGGACCCAGACGCTCGGAATAAAGCGAGAATGTTTTCTGCTGGGCGCCGACGCGCCAACCTACCGTCACGGTCACCGGATAAAGGCTCAGCGCCGCCCCGGGACCGGCATGCCCAGGACCGCCATGAAAGACCGGCGCATCCATATGCACACGCCAGCGCAAACCGTTGCTCTCGCCCGAATAGTCGCCCTTTTTCAGAGAGAGCGCCTTGCCAACCTGCGCCAGTTGCGATTGCGCCAGGCTTGTCGCCTGAAGCGTGCGCTGGGCCGCAACACCGCTGTCCAGCCCCGATCCCGTGGCGGCAAACAAAGCCGCAAGCCCCAGTGCGGCAATGGCAAGCGCGACAAGCACCTCGATCAAGGTAAAGCCGGCGGTCCGATCACGGTGCGGCATGGACCACCGACACCCGGCCCGACAGCCAATCTACCCCCACGGTCCAAAGTTGGCCGCCGCCATGAATGGAGATCCGGCCGCCGCTGCTTGCGCCATCGGGATCGAAGCGAATGCGGCCCTTGCTATCGGATAGCAACTGATCGCGCCCTGTCAAAAGCACGAGTTTGATGTCCCGCGGCAGCGCGTGGGAAGGCCGGCCGTCCCATTGATAACCAGGCGCGGACAAATCCAGGGTGAAGGCAACACTGCGGTTGCTCATCAGCGCTGCACTGCGCGCGGTGCGCAAGGCGCCCGAAATTTCCCGCGCGGCATTGCGCGCATGGGTGGCTGGCGAAACGGGACGCACCCCGGTCCCGATCACCGCCAGCATCAATCCCAGAATGGCGACAACGACCAGAAGCTCCACCAGCGTGAAGCCGGATCGAGAGTCACGGCGCTCCCGTTCGTCAGCCTGCCAGATCATTGAGACTCAACATCGCAACCAGGAGGGATCCGACAATCCCGGCCACCACAATGCCCATGATGATGGTGATGGCCGGCACCATCAGGGCGACCAGGCGTTGGACGGTCTGTTGCACGTGATCGTCGTGAATGACGGCCACCCGAAGCGCCATCTCTCCCAGCCTG
>DATEEB010000271.1:0-9925 GCA_035281345.1 Rhizomicrobium sp.
CTGACATATTATCAGCAGGTCTTGTTGCCGCCGTCAACGGCTCGATTCTATTGACGTAAACGGCTCACAGACAAAGCCCGCCGGCAAGGCAAAGTTCCGCTCTGCAACTTTTGTGATCATCCTCGCCTGTTAACCGAAAAAAATCCCAGATCAACCGGCCAAATAGACCGGACTGCGCCGGGCTGGCGGCGGCCAGCGCCGAACTCAGACATGCGATTTGATTTTCAGGGATTTTTCAACCCGGCTTCGGAGCCGGCGCGCGGGTGACGGTGAAGTCCTTCAGCCGGTCGGCGGCCAGGGTGAAGTCTGGCTCCAATTCCAACACCTTTTTGTAGTCGAAATAGGCTTCCTTGTAGCGGCCCAACAACTGCTGCGCCACCGCGCGGTCGTAATAGCCGATATGGGGATAGCTCATTCCCAGCTCCAATCCCTTGTTGATCTGGTCCAGCGCCGCCTGATGCTGGCCCTGCTTGATCAGCATCGAACCCAGATTGACGTAAGGATCGCCCAGCTCGGGATCCAGCGTGATCGCCTGATGGAAATCGGCCCGCGCCTGTTCGGTCCTGCCCAGCCTGTCCAGTATCACGCCGCGATTGTCATAGGTGGCGGCGCGGTTCTTACGGGTCAGCATTTCATTCCTCAGCGCCATGTCGCAGACCCCCACGCCTTGCGCCGGATTGGCGCCCGATTTGGCGTAGAGGAAACAGTCATGCGCCAGGCCGCTGCCCACAGAAACCATCACCTGGCCTTGCGCCATGGCGGTTGCGCCCAACAAAAGGCCGGCGCCGAAAAGCAGGACATGAACCTTCATCCCGGACTCCGGAAAAAAAGTTGCCAGTCCATATTACACCTTTTTTGCCCGCGACGCGCGCCATTTCCCTTTTTGTTTTTCTACGGGCGCTGGAACTTTTTTCGACCAAGAAAAACATATGCTTGTAGCGTAGTGTTAATGAAATTTCACAACTTTGACTTGGGGCTAGGCAGCGTTTGCTGATTCCCCTGCTCCGCAACCGGCCGCGAAACCGTCCAGTGGACGGTTTCGCGATCCCGAGCTTGCCGACACCTGCGTTCAATCCGGCAGTGCGAATACATACAGCACATGGCCGGTGGAAGGCCGGCGCACTTCTTTCAGCAGCGCGTTGGGCTTCTGCTGCGGGCTGCCGCCGCCCAGACCGCTGGCCACCGCGATATATTGCTTGCCGTCCAGGCTGAAGGACACCGGATAGCCTTGCACCGTGTTGCCCAGCCGTGTCTGCCATAGGATCTTGCCGGTCTTGGCATCGATCCCCTTCAGGTTGCGGTCGAAGTCGCCGACAAAGGCCACGCCGCCCGCGGTGGACAGGACCGCGCTGAGGAACGGCGCGCGCTGCTGCCAGGACCAGACTTCCTTCATGTCGGAGGTGCGATAGGCAGCCAACTTGCCCAACATCTGTTTGGAGCCGGGCGTGAAGTAGAACATCTGCGACGCCGCGGTGCCGCCGCCGCCCAGCTTCATCTCCACATCCTTACCCTGGATCAGCACGCAGCTTTGGCTGAGCGGAATGATCAACAGATCGTCGGGCTGATAATAGCTGGTGGCCTGATAGTCATGGCCGCCTTGCGGACCCGGACAGGAGGAGAGCCATTGGTTGGTCTTCTGCTCGAGAATGTCCTTGCGATAGGTCAGCGCCCCCGTCTTGTGGTCGATCTTGGAAAAGACGTTCTGGAATATCGTCTCCTTGGCCGCCAGGAACTTGCCGGTGACGCGGTCCAGCTTCCACAGGATTCCGGGTTTGCCGATGGTCAGAAGCACTTTCTGATCGCCGTGATTGATCAGCACCCGTTCGAACACTTCGTCCAGGTCCAGCGTCTCGCCCGGGGCATGCTGAAAATACCATTTCAGCTTGCCATCGTCGGGATTGAGCGCCAGCGTCGAGGACGTATAAAGCGCAGCGGCATTGCCGGTCTTGCGGCTGGCGCGGAACCACGGCTTGGCCTGGGCGACGCCCCAATAGGTCGTGTTCAGGTCCGGATCGTAGGTGCCCGCGATCCAGGTATCGCCGCCGCCGCGGAACGTATTGGGCAGTCCGTTCCAGGTATCGCCGCCAGGCTGGCCTTCCTGGGCGGTGGTGAAGAACTTCCATTCGCGCTTGCCGGTGTCGGCGTCAAAGGCGCTGATATAGCAATTGTTCTCCGAATAATTGTCGCAACGGGTGAGACCCGTCAGCACCTTGCCGCGCATCACCATCACGCCGCCGGTGTTGGAATTGTTGGTGCTTCCCAGCGCTTCTTGCCACACCATCTTGCCGGTGCGCGCGTCCAAGGCATGCAGCTTGGCGTCAGTGGTGGCGACATAGACTTTGTCTTTATAGACGGCCAGGCTGCGCGTGGCGCCATAGGCGGCGCGCGACACCGGCCCGATGCGGTGTTCCCAGATCAGTTCGCCGGTGCGCGCATCCAGCGCCTGCACCGTGTTGGAGGTGTTGGACAGAAACATGGTCCCGGCATGGATGATGGGCGTCACTTGGCTGGCGCCGCCCTCATTCATGTTCCAGGCCCATTTGAGCTGGAGGTTTTTGACGTTGGCGGGAGTGACCTGGGTGAGCGGGCTATAGCTCCAGCCTTGATAGTTGCGGCGGTACATCAGCCATTCGCCGTCCGGCGGATTCTTGAGCATCTCGTCGGTGACGTCGGTGTAGTTTTTCACCGTGCCCTTTACCGTCAAGCCTTGGGGCGGCGCACTGGCCGTTGACGTATTGGCCGCTGGCGCGCTGGCCGGTGCCGTTTGGGCCGCCACCGGCGCGGCGATCGCTTCCGGCAGGATCTTGCCATCGGCGATGGAGGACACCTTCACGTCGGTGTTCTTGCTGAAGGGCGTGGTCCCCGCCTTGGCGCCGTTGGCGTACAGAAGATAGGCGGTGATATTGGTATATTGCTCTTCGCTCAGGCCGCCCGCCCGGCCCACGGGCATGGATATGGCGATGAAATTGTAAAGCTCCTTGGTGGAGCGGTTGCCGAAGGACGAGATAAAGCCGGGGCCGCCCACGGCGGGCGCATCGCCGGCGCCCACCAGATTGGCGCGGTGACAGCCGGCGCAATTGGCGACATAGGCGCTGTGGCCGGCTTGGGCCTGCGCCATGGTGTAAACGCCGGCGCCTTGCGCAAAGGCATAGGTGCCGCCCAGGGCGACAATCGCGGCCACGCCGCTCAAGAATTTTGCCGTGCGGTTCATGTTTAGTTGCTTCCTGCCGGTTCCAGCCAACCCTGCAAATGGCCGTCGGGGGCCTTTTCGCTATCGATGCGGATATAAAGACTCTGCTTGTTCAAGGCTGCGAGCTGCGCGGATGTCAGCTTGATGGAACCTGCCACCGTGCCTTGCGTGGCGGGCGTGACGGTCAAGGTGCCGCCAATGGCATCGCCCAGCACGCCCTTCGCCAGCCCGACACGGAACGACGCGGCGGTGGCGGGCGAACTGAGATTGGAGAAAGTGCCGCGCACGCTCAGGGTGCGCCCTTCCAGAGTCGCGGTGACCTGCCCCTCGCTATCGATCACGGTGGCGCGGCTGGTGGCGTTAAACGGCGCGGGATCGAGCTGCGCCTCAAAACTGGCTGCCCAGGCAGGAGCGGCCCACAGAAGTGCGGCGGCGCAGATCAAGATAGTTTTGTGGCGAAACATGCGCCTGGTTCCTCCTGGCGTTACGGCGGGTCAAAACCGGCCTGGATCGAGTGCCCAGATACCATTCCCCGACTGACTTTGCCCTGACGTTTGGGCGCGGGGTGACGATAAGTCAAGTAGTTCAAAGCGCGCCATGCTGCCCGGGTCTTGCTGCATCGCAGCAGCGCGAAAAGGGCAGAGTTTGAGCCTCTAGAAAGTTAGGATCATCCCGTCATAGGCCGGTTCAATGCCGCGCGGCAGCTCGCGCCGGAGCGTCTCATAATCCATGTCCACATGCATGTTGGTGAGAACCGCATGCTTGGGCTTCACGCGCGCGATCCATTCCAGGGCGCGTTCCAGATGGGCGTGGCTGGGGTGCGGTGTGCGGCGCAAGGCATCCACGATCCAGCACTCCACCCCCGCCAAGGCGTCAAAGGCTTCGTCATCCAAGCCATCGACATCCGGCGAATAGGCCAGCGGGCCGAAACGATAACCCAGGCTGCGGATACGGCCATGGCTCTGTCCAAAGGCGCGTACCGGCACGGCCCCACCGGGACCGTCAATCGCGAAATTTGTGAAAGGCTCGGGGATTTCCTGCGCGATCAGAATAGGCGGATATTCGCTGCCCGCCGGAGTCTCAAAACAATAGTTGAATTTCTTGCGCACGCCCTGGAGCCCCGCCCGGTCGCTAAACAGATCCAGTTTGCGCTTCATGTTCATGGTCACCACGCGCAGGTCGTCGATGCCGTGCAGCTGGTCGGCATGATCATGGGTGATCAAAACCGCGTCCAGCTTGCCGATATGCGCCGCCAAGAGCTGTTCGCGCATGTCGGGCGAAGTATCCACCAGCAGGCGCGTTTCCCCGCCCGTCCCCTTGCGCGTCACCAGGATGGAGCAGCGGCTGCGCCGGTTTTTGGGATGGGCCGGATCGCAGGCGCCCCAAAACGGCGCCCCCTCGCCCAGCCGCGGCACGCCCCCGGACGAGCCGCATCCCAAAATGCGAACCTGAAGGCTCATGAAGGCCGCTGCGCTTTGGAGAACAGGTCAAAAAAATTCTCTGTCGTAGCCTGCGCCAATTCCTCCGGCGTGACGCCTTTGAGGTCCGCCAGCATTTTGGCGGTGTGCACCATAAAGGCGGGCTCGTTTGTTTTGCCCCGATGCGGCACGGGGCTGAGGAACGGCGCATCGGTTTCCACCAGCAGCCGTTCCAAGGGCACGGTCTTGATGACATCGCGCAACAAGGCGGAATTCTTGAAGGTGGCGATGCCCGACACCGAAATATAAAGCCCCAGCTCCAGCGCGGCGTCCGCCAGCTTTTGCGTGCCAGTGAAGCAATGGATCAGGCCGGTGAAGGCGCCCTTGCCCATTTCCGCGCGCAGAATGTCGATCGTGTCGTCATCGGCATCGCGGGTATGCACGATCACCGGCAAGCCGGTTTGCCGCGCCGCTGCGATATGACTGCGAAAATTGGCTTTCTGGGCCCCGCGCGGGGAATGTTCGTAATAATAATCCAACCCGGTTTCGCCGATCCCCACCACCTTGGGATGGGACGCCTCGCGGATCAGGACCGCTGCATCGTCCAGCAGTTCTTTTTCGGATTCATGCGGGTGCACGCCCACACTGCACCAGACATTGGGGAATTTTTCCGCCACCGCCCTCACGCCAGGAAAGCGCTTCAATTCCGTGCCGATGGTGAGGCACACACCAACGCCGACCGCTTCGGCACGCCCCACCACGGCATCCACCTGGCCGGCATAATCGGGAAAATCGAGATGGCAATGACTGTCCACCCAAACGGCGCCGGGCTTCACAGCACGCCGCCCCGCGCCACCTGGGCAAGATCGCGCGCGGTACTGAGCACCGTCTGGCGCGGTTCCAGATGCAGACCGGCGGCGCGGGCAAAGCCCTGCTCGATCCGCGCCTGCAACGCCACCCAACGGTCCAATCCCGGCGCGCCCTGACGGGCTTTGGCGCGAATACGGTCCGAGAGCGCTTCGATCAAAAAGCCGCCGAACAATTCCAGCCCGTCGCGCATGCGAAAGAGTTTTTCGCCCAACGACAAAAGCGCGAGCAGATCGGGCTGGCGGGCATTCTCGATCAAGCGATCGGCTTCCTGCGCCAAGGCGGCGCCCTCGCCTGTCGCCAAGGTCAGCGCGGCGCCGATGCTGCCGCCCGAAAGCCGCGCCAAGGAGGCGCGCTCCGATGGGGTCAGATCGTTCAAATGCCGCGCCAGGCCTTTTTCCAAAACCGTATCCTCCAGGGGGCGCAAATCCAGTCTTTGGCAGCGCGAGCGAATGGTGGGGAGCAGCCTTCCTGGCATGTTGGAAAGCAAAAGCAGCACGGCGTCCGCGGGCGGCTCTTCCAGCATCTTCAGCAGGGCATTGGCGGCATTGTCGTTCATGTCGTCGGCGGTATCGACAATTGCCACCCGCCAGCCGCCCGCGCCGCTGGTCATGCCGAAGAAATCCGCCAGCCGGCGAATTTCGTCCACCGACAGCACGGTCATCAACTTGCCGGTCTTAGGGTTCAGCGCGCGCTTGAGCACCAGCAGACCCGGATGAGATTGTGCAGCCACCTGGCGGGACACGGCGTGATCCTGAGCCAGCGACAAATCTTCCGGCCCTTGCGCGGTCGCGCCATACGCCAAGAGATAGCGCGCGATGCGGTAGGCCAGCGTCGCCTTGCCGATCCCTGGCGGGCCGGTGATTAGCCAGGCGCTGGGAGCGCGGCCTGCGCGCAGCGCCCGCGCCGCGCGCCCCAGCACAGCATCTTGACCCCGTAGCTCGAACGTCTCGCGGGGATGGGAAAATCCCTCGATACGGTCGCTGTCGCTGGACTCCAATGTACGCTTGGCCATGCCTAGTGTCGTGGTTTCGAAGTTCGCAATGTCATTGATATCAGGCTCCAGGCGAACTTCGAAACCAAAACGACACTAGGGTTCAATCAATTGCTCGTGTCCTTGGATTCCGAAATTCGCCCGGAGCACAATATAGATGTTGAGCGAATTTCGGAATCCGGACACGAGCCCTTATAGATCGAAACGGCGGCAGACGGCGGCGAAAATCGCCCCAGCTACTTCATCCTCGGTTCCACCGGCATCGATCACCCGGCAGCGTCCCGGATCGCGCCGCGCGATATCCAGAAAGGCTTGGCGCAGTTTTTCGTGGAAATCCGTACCGAATTTCTCAAAGCGGTTTTCCGCGCCCGCTTTGGCATCGGGCCGCGCCATGGCGCGCGCCAAACCCACGCGCACATCCAAATCCAGGATCAAGGTCAAGTCGGGTGCGAAATCATCCAGCACCGCGCTGTCGATCCGCCGGATGGTTTCGCGCGGCACCCCGCGCCCCGCGCCCTGATAGGCAAAGGTGGAATCGTTGAACCGGTCACAAATCACCCAACGCCCCGACATCAAGGCGGGCCCGATGGTGCGCGCCACATGATCGGCGCGCGCCGCATAAGCCAGCAAGGTTTCGGTGATGGCGTCCCAGCGGCCGGGCTCGCCTTCCACCATCAGCTTGCGGATTTCTTCCGCGCCGGGCGAACCGCCCGGTTCGCGGGTGGTCAGGACAGAAATGCCCTTGTCCGCCAACACCGCAGCCAGCCGGCGGATCTGGGTGGACTTGCCGGTCCCTTCTCCACCTTCCAAGGTGATGAACCGGCCCGCCACCGTCATTTTCCGATCTTGCGCTTTATGGAATTCCACAAGCGGCCAAAGAAACCCAACTCGTTTACAGATTGGGTGGCAAAGACCGGAACGGTGTAAGCGGGAAATTCCGGCGCCGTCACCACCAGCACGCCGACCTTCTGGCCCAGGTGAATGGGCGCTTTCAGGCCAGGATCGGGTTTGACCGTGGTTTTCAAGCCGCTGCGGGAGTCCACCTGCAGGGTCAGGTTGAGCGGCTTTGCTGCCGTCACCGGCACCGCCGGCAGGGCGCCATCGGCCACCGGCACATTGCTGACGATTTGGTTGGCGGTCAGAACCGGATAGGAGCGGAATTCCCGAAAGGCCATTTCCATGATCCGGGTGGCTTCCTCCGCGCGCCGGATATTGGGAAAATAGTCATTCTTATATTGGGGATAACGCAGTCCGTTCACAACCAGGATTAACCGCTGCGCGCCGCGTTTGGCCGAAACCGTGATGCCATAGCCCGCCAGATCCGTATGCCCGGTCTTAAGACCATCGGCACCGGGCAATGTGTCCAGCACCAGGTTGCGGTTGGGCTGGCTGATGCCGTGCCAGGTAAAGGTCTTCTCGGCGAAATAGCGATAATAGTGCGGATAGGTATTGATCAGATGGCGCGACAGCTTGGCCAGATCATGGGCCGACATCAGTTGTCCCGGCGGGTCGGGCAGGCCATCGGGATTGACGAAACGCGACTGCGCCAGGCCAAGCTCCTTGGCGCGTTTGTTCATCATCGCGACAAAGCCTTCCACCGTGCCGCCCAAGGCCTCGGCCACCACGATACAGAAGTCATTGCCCGATTGGATGACGATGCCGCGCACCAGATCCTCGACCGGAATGCGCGCGCCCAATTCGGCGAAGGATCTGGAGCCCGGCGTGCGCCAGGCCCGTTCGGAAACGGGGAACGTGTCGCTCATTTTGACGCGCCCGTCCTTGAGCCGCTGGAACAGCAATTCGATACTCATCAGCTTGCTCATCGACGCCGGCGCCATGGGCGTCATACCGTCCTTCTGCCACAGCACCTGTCCGGTCTGGGCATCCATCAACAAGGCATGCTCGGCATTGGTTTGGATCGCCGCCTGCGCGGGCCAGGAAAAGGCGGCCACCAAACTCAAACATAGGCAAAAACGGCGGAACATGACGTCTCCGAAAAGTTATTGGTCCACGACGATATGGGCGTCGTTTGCGCCCGCGCCGGTAATGCGGGCCAGCGCGGCGTCGGCATCCTGAACCGAGGCCAGAGGGCCGCTGCGTACTCTATAAAGGGTCTGACCACCCCGCTGAAGGGCGGAAATCCGCAAATCTCCGCCCACCTTGTCGAGCAGGGCCTGGGCATTCTCCTTTCGGGAAAATGCGCCCAATTGCACATAGAGACGCGTCACCGGCGGAACCGGAACGCGCGTCACCTGCCCCATGGGCTGGTTTTCGGCGAACAATTCTGCCGGAATGGGTGCAGGCGTGGGCAGGGTCGCTATCCGGGCTGGCGGCGCCACCGCCGCGCCGGGCAGGATGCCCAAGGCGGCGCTATCCACCTTACCGCTGGGCGCGGCCTGCAGGGCATTGGCGATGGCGGGCGGTGTCTCGGACGGCGGCGGCGCGCCATTGAGATCGGCGCGGGCGACATAGGTGACGCGGACGCGCGCGGTGCCGCTCTGCACCACGTCCAGAAGTTCCGCTGCGCGCCTGGAAAGATCGATGATGCGGCCGCGCGAAAAAGGACCTCGGTCGTTGATCCGCACAATCAGGGATTTGCCATTGGCCAGATTGGTGACCCGGACATTGACCGGCATAGGCAGGGTTTTGTGGGCGGCGGTCAGCTGGTCGCCGCTATAGATTTCGCCATTCGCCGTCTTGCGCCCATAAAAATTGGGCCCGTACCAGGAAGCGATGCCGGTTTCATCGTAGTCCGGCTGCTCGCGCGGATAGTACCAGACGCTCTCCACCTGGTAAGGCTGGCCGACCTTATAGACACCGGCATTGGGGGGGACGGTGACGCTATTGTCCGGCACGGCAGGTCTGGGCGGCGGCGTGCTGCTGCAGGAGGCCGCCAGCAAGGCGGCCGTGGCGGCAAAAACAGGCTTGGCGGAAAACCGCATCGAATCGGGTCCAGAGTGCCTCCCGACGCTAGCGGGAGCGAGCGGCCCGCTCAACGTGATTGCTCAAATCCGCCGGATGTTGCGTACCCCGTCATGGTTGGATATGCGGGTATTTCCGGATGGGTGGCCGAGGCCCTTCGCTTACGCTTCGGGCGTTCGTCGTTCAAAACGGTCCCTCGCTAGCGACAGCGTAGTGCGAGACCGTTTTGTTCGCTTTGCGAACCACTCCTCACGGTTTAAGGCAGTGGTCTTGAGGATGGGTGGCCGAGTGGTTTAAGGCAGCGGTCTTGAAAACCGCCGGGCCTGCAAGGGTCCCGTGAGTTCGAATCTCACCCCATCCGCCATTTTCTCAAATAAGACCATAAAATGACGCGAGCGATCCGAGCGCAAGCGAAGGTCGCGGACAATATCGCGATATTCTCGCCGGCCTAGGCCCACAAATTTCTGCGACGGCCCATGCCGATGAGACCGGCAAAACCCGCACCGAAAAGAGCAAGGGTCATCGGTTCAGGAA
>DATEEB010000272.1:0-7930 GCA_035281345.1 Rhizomicrobium sp.
TTCCTTTTTCAATTCCTCAAGCCTGGCAAAGACCGCAGGATCGTTGGTGCTGGCATAGGTCGGTCCGCCTTGCAGGCAATAGGGGACACGCAAGCCCAGCCAGCGCAGCAGGCGCGCGGGGCGGCCATAACGCAGATCGGACAGTTTCAAATTGTGGGTGAAACGCCGTGATAGGAAACGCCGATAGCCCACATCGCTGAAGCGGCGGAAATGCGGATCCTCCCATTCGGTCGCACCATTGTGGAACTGCACCGTGTCGCCCCGGCCCAGCATCACCCGCAGGATATGGCCTAGGCGATACTCATTGGGCACATGGCTGAACAGAATGCCGTGATGCCCGATGAGATCGGCGACACGATCCAGCGCGGCGGCCGGATTGACCAAATGCTCGAACACATCCGAGCAGATCGCCACATCCACCGGACCCAGGTCCTGCAAATTGTCTTTTTCCAGATCGCGGCAGGCAAATTCGATATTGCGGGAACGGAAGGCTTGCGCGAAACGCTGTCCGACATCCACCGCCACCCGGCGCTCTGCTTCGATCCGATCCAGGAATTCCGGCGCGCCCGCCCCCAATTCGATCACCGCATAAGGCGCGAGGTCCTCGATGAAGGACAGATAGAGCTTGCGCCAGCCGCCCAAACCCTTGGCTTCGAAATTGCGCTCCAGATACAGGCTGGCGTCATAGATCGCGGTTTCAGCCATAGGTCTCTCCTGTGCGGGCAAAGGGAATAGGCATCGGCGCCAGGGCGCGGTCGTAACGCAGCGACGCGAAAAGGCCGACGCCGACAATGACCAAGTGGTAGATCACGCTGAGGCCGCAAAAGACCGCGACCGCCGCCAGCGCGCTATAGTGGTGCGCGGCCATGATGGGAATGGCGATCACGCGCGCGGAAAACAACGCGTCCACCCAAAAGCTCATGCGCTGCACGCGCAAGACCGTGGTCAGTGTCGCCATAGGCAACGAGGTCAGCCTGATCGCCGCCCAACCCGCCAGCACCACCGCATAGCCGGCGGCCGGCTCCCAACGCGCGCCAAACACGAAATGGAACAAGGGATGCGCCACCAGCGCCAACAGCCCCACCCCCAAGATCACCGGCGTTCCCACCGCCAGGGTGTAGAGCAAGGCCGCTTGGGTCAGGGGTTTGCGCTCCTGCACCCGGGCGGCGAACTGCTTCATCGGCACGCGGGTGAGGGAATCGCCCAATAGCATTCCGGGGCGTTCGATCAGGCGCTGGGCGAAGAAATAGAACCCCGCCACCATGGGCCCATAACTGCCCAGGAGCAGCGCTGCAGGCAGCATGGTGGCGCCGCGCACCAAAAATTGCCGCGGTACTTGCAGCAAAAAATCCTTATAGGTGCGGCCCGCCGCCACCATCTCGGTCAGACGCGCATCGGCCATGTCGCGCAAGCGATAACCGGGCGGAAGCTTGCGCGACAGCCAAGCCTCGCTGCCCAACAATCCCAGCACCCGGCCCAGCATCAAGCCTTCCGCCGCCATGCCCAGATAGGCCAGGCCGATCTGGGCGGCGGCCGGCAGCAGGGTCTGGCTGACTTTGTTCACAGAAATAGGGCCATACTGGCCGGCGCGGGAATGGCCGTAGCACAAGACATTGATCTGGGTGGTGAGCACGGTCGCCGCCAGGCAATAAAGATAGAAGTCCCAGGTCAGCGGGCGGCCCAAGAGATTGGGGAACAGATGCTGAATCAGGGCTAGCAGCGCGATGACCAGACAGGGCACCACAAGACTAAGCACAAAGGAAAGCCGGTACAGCGACAGTGCGGTGCGGCGCGAACGCGGCAAGATGACCGCGACTTCGTAACAAAGCCCGCCCACCGCCCCGCCGATGGTGCTGATGGAGAGCATCAGGGCGAACAGGCCGAAGGATTCCGGCGCAAACAGGCGCGCCAGCAATGGTGTTGTGGCGAGCAACATCACCTGGGCAATCACGCTGCCCGAAGTCAGAATGCCGACATGCCGCGCTTCAGGACGTCGCGACAATCTGCGCAGGTTCTGCGCTATCCGTTTCATTGCGTCTGCCTTTGAGATAGGTCGTGGTCGCTTGGCGGCGGCGCACCAATTTCGCGGGCACGCCCGCATAAATGCCGTAGGGTTCCAGCGTGCCCCGCACCACCGCGCCGGCGGCCACCACGCAGCCATCGCCGATCACCGCGCCATCCAGCACCTTGACGCCCGCGCCCAGCCAGACGTCGTTGCCAATACGGATGCCGCGCCGGCTCATGGGTTGCTCGGCAATCAGCCCGCCATCCAAGGCGATGCCGTGATTGGCGGGCACCAGCACGCAATGGGCGGCGATGCGCACATGGTCACCGATGGTCAGTCCGCCATGCCCATACAGCACGCTGTAAGGATTGACGCCGCAGCGAGAGCCCAGACAGATGAAGCCGCCAAAGGGGATCAGCATGGCGCCGCGATGGATCACCGTGCCGGGGCCGATGCTGATCGCGCCGCCGCGCTCGCGGTCCAGCACCGCGCCGCGCATCACAATGGCGTTGCTGCCGGTCTTGGCGCCGACCACCCCCGCATAAATTACGGTGTAAAGTCGGCGCGTTCCACGGCGCAGCTTTTTCCAGCTGAAACCCATGTGCGTTTCTCCGTTTCCAAAATGGCGGCCTCGAAGCCGTCGATCATCCGGTTCAGGGTGAAGCACCGCGACACCAGCGCCTTGGCGCGGGCCCCTATTTCCTCGGCAAAGGCACGATCGTCGCGCAGACGCAGAAAGGCGGTACGCCACGCCTCAAAATCCTCCAGCGGCACCAGCAGGGCGGCCGTCTCGCCATTCTCCTCGCAAACCGTCTCGCGCTGCATGGGAATGTCGCTGCAGATGATGGGCAGGCCTTCATGCATGGCCTCCAGGACCGAATTGCTTTGCCCCTCGAACAACGACGTCTGGACAAAGCCGTCCGCCGCACGCAGCAAATCGGCGATCCGGTCGTGCGCCAAGGACCCCAGGAAATGAATGCGGTCCTCGGCGCCCAAGTCCTGCGCCAGACTCTCCGCGGCGCGGCGCAACGGACCGTCGCCGGCAATCGCCAGCCGGATGCGTGGCGTGGTGGCGATCACCCGCACCATCAAGTCATAATTTTTTTGCGGCACGAACCGGCCGGTCGCAACCAGCAAAGGATAGTTGTCCGGAACGCCGAAACTGGCACGCGCCGCTGTTTTCTCCTTGTCGGACGGCGTCCATTCGATGCCATTGTTCACCACCGACAGGCGGCTGCGATACGGCTCCGGATAGTCGGCGAAGGACTCCTGCACCGCGCGGGACACGCAGATGACCTTGTTATAGACGCCACGCGCGCCCAATTGCCGGTCGAACAGTTGCATGAAATGGCCGAATGTCTTTTCCGGCGCCCGCTGTGAGGCGATGCGCAACGGCACGCCCATCACCCAGGCCGCGGTCATGCCCAAAATATTGGCCAGCGGCAAAAACCCCACCGCGGCGTCGGGGCGCGTCTGGCGAAAAAGCGCCAGCAACCGGAAAAACAGGACCGGAATGTCGAACGGGGACAGATGCGCCTTGTCCAAAAGGACCCGAACACCCGGCATGCCCCGATAACAGGACGACTTGGCGTATAGAAACCACACCTCAGTCTGGTGCCCGCGTTGGCGCAACTGGCGCATCAAGCGCAACAGCGCTTCCTGCGCGCCCGCCGCATTCATGAAGGAGACGATTCCAACGATCTTTTTTCCCATCTCAGTCTCCTTTCAAATCCAGTAGGCTTGACGCGCAATGTCCACCGGCGGAATTTCCAGACCCGGCACCCCCGGCAGGTCCACCGCCAGCGCGCATTCATGCAGCGCCGCCAAACCACCCGGCAGTTTGTGCAGGGCGTAATCGCCGTCCAATTTGGTGTCGTAAAAGCCGATAATGTCGTCGGCATAGTCGCAAAGACGCGCGCGCAAAGCTTCGCGGCGGTGATCGCCTTCGGGAATGGAGGTGCGCGCCAGCTGCACGATGTCGAAATCCAGGCAGTAGGGCACCTCTTCCATGAAAGGCCGCCGCTGCAACTGCGTCCATGTGCGATCGAATAAAGCCGGCGCCGCCTTATAGGGCAGACGCCCGGCGGCATAATTGCCCCAATGCAAATGCGCGATGCCGCCCAGATCGCCGACATCCGGATCGTGCCGGAAGCTGTAAAGAGCGCGGAACGCCCATTGAAAAGCGTCCACCTTGTAGGTTCGGAAAAGGCCGGTATCGCGGTCTATTAAACTATCGCTGCTGTGCAGAACCTCGGCGGCGGCGGGCAAACGGTTGCGCGCCGCCAGCTCCGGCGCCAGGCGCCATAGCGACAGCACGATGGCGGGAATGCCGCCGATCCAATGGCTTACGCGCCAAGCATGATGGGTGAAATACCAGGGCCAGCGCGGACGATGTTCCGCGTCCAGCAATTCCTCCTTCTGCCAATCGCCTTCGCGCAAGACATAGCGTTGCACCGGCTGTCCGTGGGCGGCCAAAAGATTGAGGGCGCCCAGCGTATAGGCGGTTTTGTGCACGCCGATGTCGGGCCCCTCGCCTTTGCCGATGCCGCCCGCCAGGGAAAGCCCGCCCAACAGGTCGGTGAAGCGCAAGCCCGCGTCCGGCGCCACCAGGTCGGTGCGGCCGATGAGATTAAGGCAATAAAGCGCATCGCAGGCCGCCAGGATGTCGGGCTTGGCGCTGCTGCCCTCTTGAGTCCAGAACGACAAGGCCGGGGCCGCATGCTGGCCAAGATAACGCATCACATTGTCGCTGAGCGTCCTCATGCCGCCCGTCCCATGCGAGAGAAAAGACCCCGATAGACGTCCGCCACGCGCGCCGCATGCCGGTCGGGCGTCAATTGCGCCACGGTGGCGCGGCCGCCTTGGGCCAGGCGCGCCCCCAGGGCCGCATCGTCCAACACGCGCCGCACCGCCACGATCCAGCCCGGCGTGTCATAGGGATTGCACAGCAAACCGTTCTCGCCATTGCGGATCAGCTCGCGCAATCCACCATCGGTCGAGACGATCACCGGCACGTCCAGGGCTTGCGCCTCCAGCACATTACGGGCCAGCGGCTCGTCGATGGCAGGCGCCATGAGCACATCGCAAGCCGCCATCCAGTCTTCCACCGGGCGGACGAATCCCGGACGCAGGAGACGTTTTGAGAGATCGAAAGCCGCGATCTTGCCGTCCAGTTCGTGATCGTAAGGTTCGGCGCGCCCGCCGCAGGCCAGGCCAAAAACCGGACGTCCCGCGGCGGTGTGGGCAACCGCCTGCAGCACATCGGCCAGCATATGGGTGCGCTTGCGCACGATATGATGACCGAATATCCCCACCAGTGCGGCGTCGCCGGGAAGACCCAACTGCGTGCGTATGGCGGCTTTGGCCTGGACGCGAGCGGCTTGCTGCATAGGAGGATCGAAGGAATTGAATTCGACCACGCCCTTGCGCCGCACCCATTCCGGAAGCCGGTCGAAACTGTAGCGGGATACCGCGATCACCCCGGATGCGACACGCAGGGCCGCCTTGATCGACCAGCTTTCGCGGTAGTTGGACCGCCAATGCGCCACGAGCGCCGCCCGGCCCGCAAAGCAGGACGCCGCCCAACTGCGCAACGTGGTGAGGTCGTTGGTGTGCACGATATCGAGCTTGAGATTGCCGATGGCGGCGCGCGCAGCGCGGAAGGCTTGCAACTGATGCCACCGGAAACTATCCGGACGGGCATAGCCGGGCTCGGGCGAAAGCCAAGGCAGATGCGTCACCGCAAGACCGAAAGCCTGCGCTTCCTCGGTCACGCGTCCGCCTGCGCCATGGGTCAGGACATGAACCCGGTGGCCGGCTTGTTGCAAAGCCCGCGCCAACACCAGCGAGGATGCCGTGCTGCCGCCGAAACGGTCGGCGACATAGGGAAATCCAATGCAATAGCCGTTCGTCATCGCGCCTCCTGCAGACCGGCGCGCACCGGGCGCCAATGCGGTATTGGATTTGGGAAAACAAGGCCCAACCGCCGCCGCTCGGCGCGCGCCAGAACCGGCAGACGGGCGTTGACGCAGCCGCGCGTGTAAAGGCAGGCCAGAACCGCGAAGATCCATGCGATGTCAGTGTGCTTGAACGCCACCGTGACCGAGGCATTGTTCAGCAGGAAGACAAAGAAGAAGATGGCGAACGCGGCCCAAGCCGGCTCATCGCTTTCGCGCAACAGCCGCCGGATCAGCCGGCCTATGCTCACCACCACGAACAGCGCGAACAGGGCCAGGCCCGCATAGCCCAGCTCCAGCCAGATATCGAGATAACCGTTATGGCCGTGGTAAGGCAGCCGCGCCCAATGCTGGACATAGTCGCGCACCCCTTCGGCGCCTGCGGCCGTCCAAAAGGCGCGATAGCCCGCGCCCAGAACAGGATGATTGGCGCTGGCCACCGCCACTGCGCCTTCCCAAAGGCTGGTGCGGCCGGAGAATGTATCGTCGCGTCCGAACGCCGCCAAAATCTGTTCGAACAGCACCGCGCCCGCCGCCGCCGCCGCCAGACCGACGGCAAATGCCGCGCTGAGCTTGATGCCGCTAGAGAAGCGGCGATTGCGCATCACCGCGATCAGCACCATGAAACAAACACCGCCCCCCATCATCAACCAGCTGGCGCGGGACTGCGATTGAACGGCCAGGAACAGAAAGATGGCGATGGTCGCCCAGCGAACCGCCCGTTCCCACGCAAAGCGCGGCCGCACATAGATCGATACGGTGACCGCCACCGCCGCGATGCGCCCCAGAATGGCCTTATGGCCATAAACCCCTTTCCAGGAACCATTGTTGACCGCGCCATGCTCAATCGCATGCTGCGGATCGATCACGGTGAAGATCAGGCTGCACACCCCGCCGGCAAAAAGCGCCAATAGCAGACGCCGCAGGAAATCGTCGGGCGACAGGCGGCGCGCCAGATAGACGCAGTAAAGACCCGTCATCACCAGCGCCACGGCGCGGCGAAAGCTGGTGCCATGATCCACGCTCCAAATCACGGACACCACCGGCAGAGCAAAGATGGCGATCAGAAGCGGATTGTCTTGAATGGTTTCGGTGACCGCGCCCGGCCGCCGCGCCAAAAGCGCCAGCGCAATGGTGTAAACCAAAAGCGCCGACAGCAGCGTCGCCGGATTGGAATCGCCCAGCGCGTCTTCGCTTGACGTTCCCGCCATCAAAAGCGGCCCCAACGCCTGGGTGACCAGCAACAAGGAGACAAAAATATAGAAGCTCTCCAGCCGGCCGGGCGGCGATTGCGAAAGGGAGCGCGCGGCGGTCATGCCCGCTCCAGCGCGTGAAGATACTGGTTGGTGGCCGCCGCGACGCTGAAGCCATGAGCGCGATCGCGCGAAGCCATGGTGTCGGGCCGGGACGACAAGATTGTGCGGAGCGCCTGTCCCAAGGCGTCGGCGTCGTCCACCGGCACCAGCGGTGCGATCTCGCCGCCGTCCAGGATTTCATAAGGCCCACTGGGACAGTTGGTGGCGATCACCGGCGCGCCGCACGCCATCGCTTCGACCAACGCATTGGGGAAACCTTCCCAGCGCGAACTGAGAACAAAAACCCCGGCCCGCGCCATCAGCGCAAACGGATTCTCGCAAAAGCCTGGCATGTCGATGTCATAAGCCAGACCCGATTGCTCGGCTTGCGCCATCAGGGCGGCCCGTTCCGGTCCTTCGCCCAGGATCACCAACCGGCAATCCACCGCGGCCCGCGCCACCGCAAAGGCGCGCAACAACACATCGAAGCCTTTCTGGCGATGCAAGCGCCCGGCCGCCACAATGATGGGCGGACCGCCGGGAGAAAACCAAGGATGCGATGGCGCCTGCTGCGAAAGCGCCACGATGTCAGGATCGAAAACAGGATTGTGAATGACTTGAATCTTGCCGCTGGGCAAATGCCCGAAACGCGACAAGTCGGCCGCGACCCCGCC
>DATEEB010000273.1:0-2030 GCA_035281345.1 Rhizomicrobium sp.
CCAGTGTGGACAGCGTGGGTCTTTATGTCCCGGGCGGCACCGCGGCCTATCCATCGTCGGTGCTGATGAACGCCATTCCCGCCAAGGTGGCGGGCGTGCCCCGCATCGTGATGGTGACGCCCGCCAGCGGCGGCAAGATCAATCCCTTGGTTCTGGCGGCCGCCAGAAGGGCAGGGATCAGCGACATTTATCGCATCGGCGGCGCGCAGGCCGTCGCCGCCTTGGCCTATGGCACCCAAAGCCTCATGGCGGTGGACAAGATCGTGGGTCCCGGCAACGCCTATGTCGCGGCGGCCAAGCGCGAGGTCTTCGGCCAAGTCGGGATCGACAGTATCGCCGGGCCGTCGGAGATATTGGTGATCGCCGATGCCGCGAACAATCCGGATTGGATCGCCGCCGATCTTTTGAGCCAGGCCGAACATGATGTCTCCTCCCAAAGCATCCTGATCACCGACGACGCCACCTTTGCCGACAAGGTGGATGCGGCGGCGCGGGCGCAGATCGCGCTTCTGCCGCGCAAGGACATCGCCGCCAAAAGCTGGAACGATTACGGCGCCATCATTACAGTGGCCACGCTGGACGAGGCCGTGCCGCTGGCGGATGCCATCGCGCCGGAGCATCTGGAAATCGCCACCGCCGATCCGGAAAGTTTGCTGAAGAAAGTGCGCCATGCCGGCGCCATTTTCTTGGGCCGCAATACGCCCGAGGCGATGGGTGACTATATCGCCGGGCCCAACCATGTGCTGCCGACCTCGCGCACGGCGCGGTTTTCTTCCGGTCTGTCGGTGTTGGACTATATGAAGCGCACCACGCTGCTGGGATTGGATGCGGGGAGCATTGCGGCCCTTGGGCCCGAGGCGATACTTTTGGCCGAGGCTGAAGGGCTCCATGCCCATGCCCGTTCCATTGCGGCGCGGCTGAACCAGAAAAGCGGCAAGGATTGAGCGTGGAATACCGGCTGTCCGCGATCACCCTGGACGAAGCCAGCGTCGTGTATCGCAGCCGCGCCGTCGAGCAGGAACGCGAAGTCGCCATCTACGATCTGCTGGAAGCCAACCAATTCCAGGTGGCGGGCTCGTCCGGCGGTCCCTATCACTTGAATCTGGGGATGGAGGAAAACCGGCTGGTGTTCGATATCCGTCTGGAAGACGGCGCCGAGCATGCCCGGGTATTGTTGTCGCTGACGCCGTTGCGCAAGACGGTGAAGGATTACTTTCTTATCTGCGACAGCTATTACAAGGCCATCCGCACCGCGCCGCCGTCCCAGATCGAGGCCTTGGACATGGCCCGGCGCACCTTGCATGACGAAGGCGCGACCGCGCTGCGCGCGCGCCTGGCGGGCAAGGTCGAGATCGATTTCGACACCGCGCGGCGGCTGTTTACGTTGATCTGTGTGCTGCAGATGCGAGGCTGAATGGGCGCGTCTGGGAAAGAGGGCGCCATTCTGTTCGCCTGCACCATGAACGCGGTGCGCTCGCCCATGGCGGCGGCCATGCTAAGGCATTTGACGCGCGGCGCGGTCTATATCGAGTCGGCGGGGGTGAAGGCGGGTGAGCTCGATCCCCTGGCGGTGGAGGTGATGGGTGAGATCGGACTGGAGATCGGCAAGCACAAGCCGCGCCGTTTCGAGGAGCTGGAGGATGGCAGTTTCGATCTGGTCATTACCCTGTCGCCCGAGGCCCAGCACAAGGCGGTGGAATTGACCCGCACGGCGGCCACCCAAGTGGAATATTGGCCCACCATGGACCCCACCGCGGCGGAGGGGTCGCACGAACAGCGGCTCCAGGCCTATCGGGCGGTGCGGGATCAGTTACTGGGGCGCCTGAAACAACGCTTTTTGGCGCCCGCGGCGGCAGATACTTAGGAGCGTCGGCGGGAGCCGGAGCGACCTAAAAAAGTGGAAAACCGTTGGAAAGGCTTGCTTTTCCGATCTTTCCCCCCTATCTCCCCTGCTCGCGAACGGCTTAAGAGGACCCATTGGCCAAGGAAGAATTGCTGGAGTTCGAGGGCATCGTCGAGGAGCTCCTGCC
>DATEEB010000274.1:0-4999 GCA_035281345.1 Rhizomicrobium sp.
GTGGTGGTTATTTTGGTGGCGCTGTTGGTTCTGGCGTCCTAGGACGCAGATATTTCCTTTTTTGCCGCAAATCGCCGACAGTGGGGGAACTGACAGGGTTTGCGACAAATCCCTGTTTGTATGGAGCATGGCGTGGCGTCAAAATTGCGCCCGATGATCAAGGAAGAGGCCAAGCCGCATATCCTCTTGGTGGAGGACGCGCGCGACATTCGCGAGCCTTTGGCCCGTTATCTTCGTGAGCACAATTATCGCGCCACAACCGCCCCCGATGCCGCCTCTGCCCGCAAGGTGATGAAGGGGGCTGCCATCGATCTGGTGGTACTGGATATCATGATGCCCGGCGAGGACGGATTGTCCTTGTGCCGGTCGATCCGCGAGACCACACAGATTCCGGTCATCCTGCTCACCGCCCGCGGCGAGGAAGTGGACCGCATCATCGGCTTGGAAATGGGCGCCGACGACTATGTCGCCAAACCGTTCAGTCCGCGCGAATTGATCGCCCGCGTGGCGGCGGTGTTGCGGCGGACACAGGCCTTGCCACCCCGGCAGAAACCGCCCGGCGCGGAGCGGGTCAAATTCGGAGAATGGATGCTGGACACCGGCCAGCGCGAGTTGATCGGCCCCGATGGCGTGGCCCTGCCTTTGTCGTCGGGCGAATTCCGGCTCCTGTCCGCCTTGCTGGAGCGGCCCAAAATAGCGTTAACCCGCAACCAGCTTCTGGACCTGACCAAGGGGCGCGACGCCGATCTGTTCGACCGCTCGATCGACAATCATGTCAGCCGTCTGCGCAAGAAAATCGAGCCGGATCCGAAGAATCCGCGCTATATTAAAACAGTGTGGGGAGGCGGGTACATCTTCGCGATGGATCCGGAAATGGCATAGGAGCGTCGGTCCAGCAAGGCGGGCGGCATCGCCGACCGACCGTCAGCGTTAGACCGCGCGACCATTATTAAGGGGCCACACATTATGCGATTCAGATTTTGGCCACATACGCTTCGCGCTCAGCTCATCCTGGTGGTCGCTGCCGCCGTCGCGATATCCAATATCGGCGTGGCCTTCTATTTCTACAAAAAGAGCGAAGCCCAGACCCGCAAATTCAGCTATGAGCGCGTGATCGACCGCACGGCGGCGGTTGCCGCCACCGTCGGTCAGGTGATGCCGGATTCGCGTCTGGTGGTGATGCGCACCATGGGCAGACACGAATGGCGGTTCCGCGAAGCCAATAGCGGGTACGACAAAACCCCCATGACAGCCGAGGAGACGGCGCTCGCCAAGCGGCTGGCCGACGCCCTGCCCGACAAGCATCCGCGCAAGAAAGCGGTGATCGTCCATCTGCGCCAGCCGGTCGCCAATATTCCCGAAGAGCTGCGGCCGTCGCGCGCAACCGGCGCAGATGTGATCCAGACCATCGTGCCCATTGACGCGCACAGCATGATGAGCGGGGTCTATCTGCGGCCGACCGCGGAATGGCCGGTCGAAATCATGATCGCCGCCCTTTTGGCGGTGGTCACGGCTTCGGCGGGCGCCGCCTTCGTCGCCCGGCGCGTTGTCCGCCCGCTTTCCGAACTGACAACCGCCGCCGCAAAGGTAGCCGGGGGCAGCGGCACACCCCATGTCGCCGAACAAGGCCCCGAAGATGTGCGCAAGGCGGCCATCGCCTTCAACGCCATGGCCGCGAAAGTCACGCGCACCCTGGAAAGCCAACGCCATCTCTTATCGGCGGTGGGCCATGACCTGCGCACGCCGCTCACCGCCATGCGCATCAATCTGGAATTCGTCGAGGATGCCGAATTGCGCGAGGGGCTGATGCGCAATCTGGAGGAGCTGCAGGCCTTGACCGAGCAGGTGCTGGCGGCCGCAAAGGGCGCGGGCGGCGAGCCGCCGCGTCAGGTAGACTTGTCGGCACTGGTGGAGAGCCTATGCGCCGACCTGGACGAGTTGGGCGAGCCGGTCAGCTGGGCCAACCATTCGCCCGCGCCCATTTCCTGCCGCCCCAACGAAATCCGCCGCGCGGTCCGCAATCTGGTGGAAAATGCCGTGGCCTATGGCCACAAGGCGGATGTTCGTATCCATGCCACGGGCGACGGCTATGAGGTGCTGGTCGAGGATGAAGGCCCCGGCATTCCGGAACGGGACCGCCAACGCGTGTTCGAGCCCTTTGTGCGGCTGGAAGGATCCCGCAACGAGGCCACCGGCGGCACGGGGCTGGGCCTGACCCTGGTCAGGGCGATTGCGGAAGGTCATGGCGGCCAGGTCGAACTGGAGAACCGTCCCGGCGGCGGACTGCGCGCCCGGATGCGGCTTCCGCGCGTAACCGTCAGTGCCTAGTTTCTGGTGACCACACGCTCCCCTGCCGGGGCCCCTATTGGCCAAAAATCGTCGTAACTCCAATAGTTTTGACTTTGACCTTTAAGTAGCGTTTGAACTAGCGCCATGAACGATCATGCGGGCGACCCCCTTTACCGCCGCGATCTGTTACGGCTGGCCGCCGACGCCATCGGGGCCGGCCGCCTGACGGACCCAGATGGCGCGGCCACGGCTCACAATCCTGCCTGCGGTGACCGGATCACGGTCGAGATCACGCTTGAGGGGCCCCTTATCCAGGCGCTCGCCCACACCACCCAGGCTTGTGTCCTGACCCAGGCTTCGGCAGCGCTGTTGGCCGCCCATGCGCCGGGCCGGGATCAGGCCGCCCTGACAGCCTTGGCTAAGGCCGTGGGCGCATTTCTGGACGGAGGAGAGACGCCTGCGAGCTATGAGGTGTTCGACGGGGTGGTGAGCCATCCCGGACGGCATGTCTGCGTGATGCTGCCGTTCGAGGCCGCCATGAAGGCTCTAAAAGCTTCCGAACCAGGCGGCGCCGGGACCTAAGGTCAGCCGCGATCCGGTTTGCACAGATTTGCCGGCGCCAATCGCCAGCGGGATGGCTGGCGCGGGCAGTTCCATTGTCACTTCTGTTTCTTCCAAATTGAAGGCACAAAGAATCTTTTGGCGCCCCGCCTGACGGATAAAGGCCAGCCCCGGTCCGGGCAGAAGTTCGAGATCGCCCTGCACCAATGCGGGATGGGATTTGCGCATCGCCGCCAGCGCGCGCGTGAAAGCGAGTGCCGAGTTTGCGTCTTTCTCTTGTTCGCCGACCGCCAAGGCGCGATGGGCGGAACCGAGCGGCAACCAGGGCTGGCCGGTGGAAAATCCCAGATGGGGTTTGGCCGCATCCCAAGGCATGGGGGTGCGGCAACCGTCGCGCCCCTTGAACTGCGGATAATAGAGATCGCCCACCGGATCGCGCAGCTGATCGCGGCGCAAATCGACCTCCGGCAGCCCCAATTCCTCGCCCTGATAGAGCAGCACGGTGCCGCGCAAGGAGAACAGCAGCGCCAGCATCGCCTTGGCCGCGCCGGCGCCAAAGCGCGTCGCGGTGCGGGTCACATCATGATTGGAAAAGGCCACGCAGGGCCAGTGATCGGGAAACTGCGCCAGCGTTTCCAGATGCGCGCGAATGGCGGCGGTATCGTCAGCCAGCAGTAGGGCAAAATTGTAGCCGGCATGCAGGCCCTTATCCGAAGAAAGATAGCAACCCGAGCGCTCGAATTCTTCGGAGAACTCCCCGAATACAAACCGGTCCGGATATGCTTCCACGCGCTTGCGGATCACATCGAGTACCGCTTTATTCTCTGCGAGGTTGGAGTCGTTCAGATGGCGCTGCATATTGGCGGCCGCCGACCATTCCGCCGGCCCGCGCGCGGTTGCCGGGATCGCCGGATTGTCGCGCAACGCGGTATCGTGCAGAAAAGCGTTGGCGACATCCAGCCGGAAACCGTCCACGCCGCGCGCCAGCCACAAATCCAGCACTTTCAACGCCGCCTCGCGGGCGTCCGGATTCATCCAGTTGAGCTTGGGCTGCTGGCGCAGGAATTTGTGGTGGTAATATTGCCGCCGTGCCGGCTGATAGGCCCAGGCGGGCCCGCCGAACACCGACAGCCAATTGTTGGGCACGGTGCCGTCATCCTTCGGCGGCGCCCAGACATACCAGTCTTTTTTGGCAGGATCGCCGTCGCGGCTGGCGACAAACCAGGGATGCTCGTCGGAGGTATGCGCCAAGACCTCGTCCAGAATGACTTTCAGCCCGCGCCCATGCGCGGCCCGGGCCAGCGCGGCGAAATCCGCCAGCGTGCCATAGTCGGGATGGACGTTTTCATAGTCGGAAACGTCATAAGCCCAGTCGCGATTGGGCGAAGGATGGATAGGCGACAGCCAGATCGCGTCCACGCCCAGCGACTTGATGTAGTCGAGCTTACCGGTCAGGCCGAGAAAATCACCCTGCCCGTCGCCATTGCCGTCGCAGAAACTTCGGACATAGACCTGATAGATGACCGCGCCTTTCCACCAGGGAGAGGCGCCGGCCATCAATCACACCTCGCTGGCGCTGGTGATGATCTTGGCGGCGAGGCCGTATTTGACCGCGTCTTCCGCGCCCATCCAGAAATTGCGCTCGGTATCGGCGACCACCTTTTCATAAGGCTGGCCGGTTTCCACCGAAATCTCCTTGATCAGGCGGGCGCGCATCTTGAGGATCTCTTCGGCCTCGATGGTGATGTCGCTGGCCTGGCCGCGCACCCCGCCCAAAGGCTGGTGCAGCAAAAAGCGGGTGAAGGGCAAGCAGTAACGGTTTTCCTTTTTGGCGCCCAGAAAGATATGCGCGCCGGCGGATGCCACCCAGCCAGTGCCGATCACTTTCACCCGGTTGCCGACAAAACGGATCATGTCATGGATGGTGTCACCCGACTCCACATGGCCGCCCGGCGAATTGACGATGACGCGGATATCGCCTTCGCTTTCGGCATAGGCCAAAAGCTGTGCCGTGACCCGCTCGGCCATCTTCATGTCCACCTCGCCGAAGATCAGCACGGTGCGCGACTTGTAGAGCGCCTTGGCGATCTCGCTAGATTGCGGGTCCGGCCGCGGGGACTTGTCTTCTTCCTTTTCGTCATTTTCTTCG